>CAYTRP010000147.1:0-8079 GCA_964440195.1 uncultured Candidatus Sumerlaeota bacterium | reverse complement strand
TGCAAATTGACGATCCAGTACTCGCGAATGCCCGCGCGGGCGTAGAGGGGGAGCTTCGCCTCCCGGTCAATCCGCAGGGTCGAGTCGGAAACCTCAATCACAAGAAGAACGTCCGCCGCCTTGGGATGTCGCGGCAACCGGAACGCTTCATTTGCGAGCAGGCAGACATCCGGTTGTGGCTGAGAGTGCTTCGACAGGACGATGGAACCCTGGACGGCGACACTGGCGCGGTCGCGAATCGCGGCATCCGTGAGAATCCGGGTCAGCCAACGAACAACGGCTCCGTGAATGTCGCCGATGGGGCTCATGCGGACGATCTCTCCTTCGATGAGTTCAAGGCGGTCACTCTCCCCAAAGAAACCCGTTTCCGCGAGACGGACGAACTCCTCGGCCGTGAAGGGGCGCCGGTTGAAAATCGGGGCTGGCGACAGAGTGCTGATTGTCATGGCAAAATCTCCGGCACGGCGATGGAAAAGCCGGGGAACACGAGGGTGGCGGGCATGACTCGATTCTCCTTCTCAACTCCCTTGCCCCAACCCGGGCGCTCCCGTCAACTCCAGCCATCAATTCCCCCTTGGAGAAACCGGGCATGAAGGTCCAGATGTGGTGTGACATGGAAGGTGTTGCGGGGATTGTCAGTTGGGACCAGGTGGGAGGCGGAAAGCCCCAATTCGAGGAGGGGCGTCTGCTGTACACCAATGAGATCAACGCGGCCGTGCGCGGCGCGAGGAAGGCGGGGGCGACCGAGATCATCGTCATCGATGGCCACGGGGCGGGGAACGGCTTCTCCATGAACAGTTGGCGCAAGGACTTGCTCGAGCCCGGCGCCGAGTACATCACGGGCTATCGCTGGGGATGCTATGTCCATGCGTTCGCATCGGGATGTGACGCCCTCCTCCTTCCGGGAGCCCACGCCATGGCAGGCACGCCCGACGGCGTGCTTAGCCACACGATGTCGAGCCTTTCATGGTACAATGCTTCCTTCAATGGCGTGAAGGTGGGAGAGAGCGGCATCATCGCCGCCATCGCCGGGTCGTTTGGCGTGCCCTGCGTGTGGGTCTCCGGCGACGCGGCAACCATCCGCGAGGTTTCAAGCCTGGTGGGTCATCAGGTCGGAAAGTGCGTGGTCAAGGAAGGGCTGGGGCGCTACTCGGCGCGCAGCCTCTCTCATGCCGAGGCGTGCGCCAGGATCGAGAAGACCGTCGAGGAGACCCTGCGCAATCGCTCGAACTGGCCCAAACCCTACAAGGTCGGCGCCCCCGTGGAGTTTCGCGTGGAGATGGCCACCACCGACCAGGCTGATGAGCACCGAGGCAAGACGGGCGTCGAGATCATCGATGACAGGACCGTGATTTCGCGGGGCGAGACGGCGTGGCAGTGCTGGGATCAATTCTACCCACGCAAGTAGCCGCTTCTCGCAACGCTCATCGATAGAAAAAGGGCCGGTGAGAGAATTCTCTCACCGGCCCTTTGTGGTGTGCAGGATTCCCATCCAGACCGATTACTCCGCCCTGCTCACCTTTTGCCCGTTGATGAGGCGGCTGGCGATGGTCTCGTTTCCGCCGCGATTGCCGCGCTCGAGGATCATGTAGATCTTCATCTGCTTGAGGGCTTCCTCCAGGAGGACGTCCACGAAGTCCTCGTCGCTGACAAGGACCGGGCGATCAACCATGTAGAACGGTTTGCCGTCCTCGGCTTCCGGCTGCTCTTCCCCGGGTGACGTCTCGTTGGGCACCGGGGTTTGAAGCTGCGGAGTGCCGTTCCTGCCCTTGTTCTCTTTCTCCTCGCCGGACTTCTCCTCGCGGCGTACACGGTATTCTTCCCCCGTGAAGGGTTCACCCAGCAATCCGTGGCGAACCAGCTCGATCTCGTGGTCCTGCGGGAGGGGAATCCCGATGTCGGGGGTGATGCCGACGTTGTGGATCGTGCGGCCCGAGGGCGTGTAGTAGCGCGCCGTCGTCAGGCGGATGGCGCTGGACATCGGGTTGCCGTCCGGATCGTCGCTCATGCTGTGCGCGAGCTCGCCGATCGTCTGGACCGAGCCCTTGCCAAAGGTGTTCTTTCCGGCGGGACCGATGACCACGCCGATCTGGTGGTCCTGGATGGCGCCCGCGACAATCTCGCTTGCCGAGGCGCTGGCGTCGTTCACGAGGACGAACAGGGGCAGGTCGCGTACCAGCGGGTCGTTCTCGCCATAGTACTCGCGGTTCTGCTGGCGAAGGCGTCCCTTGGTCGAGACGATGAGTTCCCCCTTGTTGAGGAACAAGTTGGAGACATCGATGGCCTCGCGCAGCAGGCCGCCGGAGTTGTAGCGCAGGTCGATCACCAATCCCGCCATGTCCTGGCCCTTGAGATCCAGCAGGGCGCGGCGAAGATCGCGCGTCGTGTTCTCGCTGAAGCGCGCAATGCGCACGTAGCCGATCTTGTTGCCCATCATCTTGTGGAAGATGCTCTCGATCTCCACGTTCGCCCGGCGAATCGTAAAGCTCAGCGGCTCCCTCTCCCCTTCGCGCCAGACCTTGAATGTCACTTCGGTCCCGGCCGGCCCCGTCAGGCGCTGCACGGCGTCCTGTGTCGTCAGACCCTGTGTGGACTCGCCCTCGATCTCAATGATGCGATCCCAAGGCTGGAGTCCCGCCTCCGCCGCCGGCGAGCCGGGGATGGGCGCGATCACGGTCAGGATCCCCTGGCGAAGGGTGATGTGAATGCCAATGCCGCTGAACTCGCCGCTCGTGTCCTTCTCCAGGGACTTGAGCAGGTCGGGATTCATGTACTGGCTGTGCTCGTCCAGCGCCCGGAACATTCCCTGCAAGCCGCTCTCGAGAACCTTGCGCGAGTCCACCTCGTCGACGTACTTGTTGCGGATCTCGCTGTACACTTCGGCCGCCACATCGACAAAACGGTAGAACTCCTCCTCCTGGCTGGAGGCCTGAAGCTGCCGCTCGCGAGCCCCGATCAGGAAGATCGAGGCCGTCAACAGGGAGATGGAAAGAACAAGGAGCCAGCGGTCTGCGCGGGGGGCTCGTTTCCAAAGGGTGATCATGACGCGGGGTCCTGCCTTGGTGTCGGATGAGGGGTCTCGGCAACCTGACAAGCAAGCCGAATGCCCCCGGTAGAGGCCATGCGAAATTCTTTCCAGAATCAGCAGGGGCCGCGGATCGAAGTAAGGGGTGAATACATGGCTCTCGTCAATGGTGTTATGGGGGTCCGGGAACAAAAACCATGATATTCTCAAAGTATCCCAGGACGTTTTCAAGGGCGCAAGATCAAGGCGCGCGAGGCGGCGGCACCGCAGGCGTATTGGCCATACGTTGAGGATGCCGCCGCCGAGCAGCAACGCGGAGATTGCGACTTTGAAAACGTCCTGGAACGAAAACGGGCACCCGTGGGGCACCCGTTGGACAAGCTGTCGCACAATCCGAAACCACCCGCGCCGGTCTCTGCACGAGGGCAGGACCGGGCCCCCGGCTTCAGTGCACGAAGAACATATTCAGCGCGTTGCAATACATGAACACAAAAACGAAAATCCAAACCACGTCCACCAGATGCCAGTACCAGGAAGCCGCCAGCATCGAGAAATGCCGCTCGGGCGAGAAGTGCCCGATTTCCAATCGCCCGTACACAAGAATCAGCATGATGAGACCGGTGATGACGTGAAACCCATGGAAGCCAGTCAGGACGTAGAAGACGGTTCCATACGTATCCGTCGAGACGGTGAAGCCGTAGTGGTGCAGGAGCCACCCCCACTCCTTGCCCTGAAGGAAGAGGAAGACGAGGCCCAACAGCACGGTGACGAGCAACCATGACTTGCATCCGCTGCGACTGCCACCCACCAGCATCTTATGGGCGACCTCGCACGTCACCGAGCTTGTCAGCAGAATAAAAAGGCCGATCGCGGGAATCGCCAGGCCAAGTTCGGGACTGGTCTTCGGAGGCCACGCACCGTGGCCGACAAGCGTCTGGATCTGCGTGCCGAACATGTAGGCGAAGATCGAGGCAAAGATGGCGATCTCGGAGAGGAAGAACAGCTTGGTCCCAAGGACCAGGTCGCGCCCCTGGGCCACGGGGCCAAAATGGCTCTTCCACTTGTCGACGATCACGCTGTGACACCAACCCATCATGGGGATGACCGTGACGACGATCCCGATGAAGAGCAAAACCTTGCCAAGAAGCGCGACCTTTTCATCCCCCCAGATCATCAGGAGCGCGGAAGCGGGCAGAAAGGCCACCCCGGCGGCCAGCAGGACTGGCCAGAAGCTCGGGGGAGGATTCAGGGCGGCGGGAAACTCCACTTCCTCCTCATGGCCACCGGCACCATGGCCGTGGCTGGCATGAGTGGCGGCATAACCCGAGTGGGAGGGGTCGGGTGCCGCAGCGCGCGGAGCGAGATCCGTGGCTGTCATCAGGGGCGTTCCATCCTCGTGTGGAGTTTGATCAGTGCGAACGCACGGTTTGAGATTGGTGTGGATCCCAGAAATAATTGAAGAGCGGGTAGGAGGAGAGCATCAGCCCGAGGACCAGCGCAAGCAGGACCGCAAGAGTCATGCGGTTGCGGCGGCGGATTCGGGATTGCCGTTCCTGGTCGGCTTCCTCGTCGAGAAATTCCGGACTCGTCATGGAATCGTCTCCCCTTCTTCCACATTCGAATGCTTGGGGTTGCGTCGCCCGGGATCGTAACGATCCTCGGTGATGGGCATCAGCGTATAGTGCATCCTGATCGTTTTCACATCCGCCGGGATGTCGGGCGACACGATGAAGACGAGGGGATAGGAGACACTCTGCCGCTCGTGCATCATCTGGTCGTCAAAACAGAAGCACTCCGCCAGGCGGACCTTGTCGTCGGCCACCTGGGGGGGATTGATCGTGTGGATCGGGCGGAAGTAGACCTTGCGGTTGGCCATGTTGACGAAATGGAAGTCGTTGATGACCGGTTCGCCCAGGCGGCCCCGGATGATGCGCTGGCGGGGGGTGATGGTCACGGGCAGGTCGCCGGTGACCTGCCCGCTGAAGATGAACTCCACTTCCCGGTCCGACGGGGACAGCACCGCGAGCGACTCGTTGTTGGGATTCAGCCCGATGCCCAGCTTGGCGCACAGCATGTTGTAGAGCGGAACATTCGCGTAGGCAAAACCGAGCATCCCAAAACCGATGGCGAACAGCATGATCAGCCAGCGGCGGTTGCGCCGTGCACGGGCGGCCAGCACGTGGTCGGCCTCGTCCCATTCGGATTCGGCGCGCAGTGCCTCTGGAGATTGAACCATCTTGCTTGGGGTCATCGCAACGTCCTTCAACCAAGCCACGGCTGGATGGGGAAGCGCGTGTCCACCATCAGCCCGACGAATAGAACCAGCAGGTAGACGATCGAGAAGCCAAACAGGCTCCACGCATCCTTCGTCTCGCGGGTAACTGCCAGATGCCACGCCAGATAGAGGAATCCAATCCCCAAGCCGGCGGCGAGGAGCAAGTAAAGCAGCCCGACGCCGGAGAAGAACAGCGCGAGGGTCAACCCGACGGTCACCAGGGTGTACCACAGCATCTGGCGCAGGGTTTCCTCATCCCCCGCGACCAACGGCATCATCGGGTAGCGCACCGCCTTGTAGTCTTCCTTGAGGCAGAAGGCGAGGGCCCAGAAGTGGGGGGGTGTCCAAAAGAAGATGACCGCAAAGAGCAGCCACGGTGTCATGGCCAGGGACCCGGCGGCGGCGGCCCACGCGATCAACGGACCCATGGCACCCGCGGCCCCGCCGATGACGATGTTCCAAGGCGTCCTCGGCTTGAGGTACAGCGTGTAATAGAAGGCGTAGAAGAGAATGGTTCCCGCCGCCAGCGCGGCGCTGAGCAGGTTGAAGGCGAGGGCAAACAGGCCGACGCCAAGGATCCCGATGGACACCGCGAAAACCAGGGCCTCGAAGGGCTGGAGCGTGCCGTTCGCGAGCGGGCGCTTGCGGGCCGTGCGCGTCATGCGCTTGTCGATGTCCCGCTCGAAAAACTGGTTCAGGGCGTTGGCCGAGCCAGAAGCGAGGAACAAGCCCAGCAACACCAGGATGAACTGGAGGGGATCGCCGACAAGACTCCCCTCCATCACCAGGGCCGTGGCGCCGGTGATGATCACCAACAAGCTGATCGTGGGCTTCGTGAGCTTAAGAAAGGCGGGGAGCTTCGACGCCAAGGCCGACCTCCCTTCGCCGCTGAATCTCGGCGGTTGAAAGGCTCATGGCGGGATTGTACCGCGCCTCGAACGCGAGCACCACGAGCATCAGGAACAGGACAAGCCCGGTTCCATGATGCACAATTGCCAGATAGTAGGGAACGCCGTTGAGCAGCGTCAGGATGCCGAGGATGATCTGGAGAGTGATCACCCCGAGAACCCCGCGCAGAGCATAGCGCCCCGGCAGCGACAGGGGCTGGCGAAGCAGGACGCCAATCAGGCAAATGACCCCGAGAAGGACGCCAAAAGCCAGCCAGCGATGCACGAACTGGATCAGGACGATGTTCTCCACAAAGTTGCGGATCGCGGGATTGTGGACCTCCTGCCACAGGGCCCTGGACGGGGGAATCAAGGTCTCGCCAAGCAACGGCCACGTGTTGAAGTGGCGCCCCGCGTCGCTCTTCGCCATGAGGCCGCCGGTGAAGATCTGCAAAAGGCAGATCAGTGCAACTCCCCACGCCCACCCCATGAACCAACCACGCGGCGTGAAGCCGGACGCGTCCACCGGTCGAAGCAGTTTGAGGATCATCCATACCATGAGGCCGACATAGGTAAACGCCGTGACCAGATGGATCGCGACCTTGAGCACCGGCGTGTGATTGAGCACCACCAACCCGCCCAGGATCACCTGTGCGATCAGCAGCAGGAACGACGCGCCCATCAGCACCCCAATTCGACGCCGAATCACGGGGATCGAATAGGTCAGGATCAACATCGCCAGAAGCGGGAAACCGTAGAGCTTGGCGATGGCGCGATGGCTGTACTCCGTCCAAAACTCCTGCTTGAACTTCTCCATGGTCTTGAACAGGCCGGGAGACACCTTGTGAATGTACTCGCGATGGTAGGTGTCATACACGGTCTGCCACGCGGATTCGCTGAACGGGGGCAGGATCGAGCGCTGCCCGGGTCCGTACTGGATCAGCGGCCAGTCGGGAATCGACATCCCCGATCCCGTCAGGCGCACCGTCGCCCCGGCAAGGACGAGCGCGAAGAGCCAAAGGAGCAGGCAGGCCAGAAAGACCGCCATGCGTCGCTCCGCCGGGGAAACGGAGCGGGCCCAGGCAACGCGATCGCCCCCAGCCCCGGCGCAGGAGGGGGCCGTCGCCTGGTTCATCGACTTCGGGGAGGTGCCGCGGACTTCGAAATCAGCCATGGCTGTGGGAATCGGCCTTCAGGACGGGAATCCGGTCGAAGTTGTAGGCGGGTGGGGGGCTCGGGATGGACCACACCAGCGAGTGCTGGACGTGGTTGATTCCCCACGCGTCGGCCGAGGCCGTGCGGGGCCTCATCAGGGCGGTGATGATCGAGTAGATGAACAGGGCGCCGGCCGCGGCCATGAAGAGATACCCGAAGGACTGGATCGCATTGATCAACGCGAACTCCTCGCGGTATTGCCAAATGCGCCGGGCCATGCCCTGCAAGCCGATGAGGTGCATCGGGAGGAACGTCACGTTGAGCCCGGTGATGAACAGCCAGAAGACCACGTGGCCGATCCTCTCGTCCAGGAACCGCCCGCTGATCTTGGGGAAGTAGAAGTACGAGCCGGCGAACAGCGTCAGGATCGTGCCGCCCACAAGCACGTAGTGGAAGTGCGCGACGACGAAATAGCTGTCGTGCACCTGGATGTCGAAGGGCACGTTGGCGAGATACACGCCGCTCACCCCGCCAAAGACGAACATGCTGATGAAACCGAGCGCGAACATCATCGGCGTCGTGAAGCGGATCGTGCCGCCCCAGATCGTCGCCAGCCACGACCAGATCTTCACCCCCGTCGGCACGGCGATCACCATCGTCACGAACGAGAAGTACAGACGCATCCAGGGGGGCATCCCCGCCGTGAACATGTGATGGCCCCAAACCATGAAGCCAAG
>CAYTRP010000146.1:0-8091 GCA_964440195.1 uncultured Candidatus Sumerlaeota bacterium | reverse complement strand
AGCCGCGTCTGCACGTCGGCGTAGTCGGGATGGTTGTAGAAATTGCCCTGCTCGCGCGGGTCCGCGACGAGATCGACGAGGAGCCATTCCTCCATGTCCCGCTCGTAGAAGTACGCCAGCTTGTACCGTCCATCGGCCACGCCGTAATGCTTCCGCACGGAATGCCAGCCGGGGTGTTCGTAGTAGTGGAAGTAGAACGCATCGCGCCAGTCATCGGGCGTTTCGCCGCGCAGCACGGGGACGAAGGAGCGGCCCTGCACGTCCTCCGGCGCGGTGGCACCCGCCATTTCCAGGAACGTCGGCGCGAAGTCGATCACGGACACGATGTCCTCGCTGACCAGGCCCGGCGGCGTGTGCCCCGGCCAGCGCACCAGCAGCGGCGTGCGGAGCGATTCCTCGTAGATCCAGCGCTTGTCGAACCAGCCATGCTCGCCGAGGAAGAACCCCTGGTCCGAGGCGTACACGACGACCGTGTTGTCGCTCAGGCCGTTCTCGTCGAGGTAATCCAGCAACCGGCCCACGTTTTCGTCCACGGCGAGGACACAGCGCAGATAATCCTTGATGTAGCGCTGGTACTTCCAGCGCACCAGGTCGTCGCCCGTCGGGTTCGCCTCGCGGAATGCCGCGTTCAGCGGATCGTAATGGGCATCCCACACGGCGCGTTGCTCGGGATTGAGGCCGAACATGCGGGAGAGCTTGAGGTCGTTGTCGTTCATCGTGTCGGCGATTCGCATGTCCGCCAACCGCGCGGCGCGGGGCATGCCCTCGTGGTTGCTGAACAACGTCGGCGGCTCGGGAATCGTCACGTCCTCGAACACGTCGAGGTGCCGCGGCGCGGGCATCCACGGGCGATGCGGTGCCTTGTGCTGCACCATCAGGAGGAAGGGCTGCCCGTCGTCGCTCTCGCGCCGCTCCGCCAACCATTCCAGCGCCTTGTCCGTCACGATGTCCGTCGTGTAGCCCGTCACGGTCTCCTCGTGCCGGTTGCCATTCCCCACGGGATCGACGAGGAACGTCGGGTTGTAGTACGGTCCCTGGCCGATGAGCACGGACGAGTAATCGAAACCCTGCGGGTGTTGCGTGTTGCCGAGGTGCCACTTGCCGATGATGGCCGTCTCGTAGCCCACCTCCTGCAACGTCTTGGGGAACGTCCACTGACCGCCGTCGAACTCCTCGCGCCCATTCCGGTAGTAGCCGTTCTTGTGCGAGTATTTCCCCGTCAGCACGCACGCGCGGGACGGCCCGCAGATCGGGTTTGGCACATAGGCGTTCTGAAAGCGCGCGCCCTCCTCCGCGATGCGGTCAAGGTTCGGCGTCCGCATCAGGTGATCGGAATACGCGCTCAACGCCTGCCAGGCGTGGTCGTCCGTGAAGATCATGAGGATGTTGGGGCGTTCGGCGGCGGGCGGTTCCTGGGCCGTGGCCGCGCCGAACGACGACATCAGGAGGGGAAGAAGCAGGAGAGAGGGACGCATGGGAATGGCATCTCACCGGTGGATGGGACTGGTTTTGCTGCCCTTTGAAGGGAACAAAGCCCGGTCCGCGGGTCAAACGTCAATGTCGTGACCGGATGCCCGCAGTGATCGCACGACCGATGGCACTGTTTTGACTTGATGGGAATGAATCGCCGTGGTACCCGGTTGTGCGAATTGGAAAGGAAGCGAAACGGGAATGATTTTCAAGTCGAATGACAGCAAGTCGAAACGGGAACAAGCAATTCGCCCGCGCCGTTTGGTCGTCGCCCTCGTCCACCCGTCGAACTACGATCATGCGGACCTGTGCGGTGGCAGTTCCTATGTGCAGACCTATGCGCGGGGGGTCATTCCGTGCAACACCCTGCGCGTGCTGCAAAGCCTGACGCACGACGCGCTCCGCGACCCGCAATATGCGGACATGCAAACCGAGGTGGCCATCTTCGAGGACAGCATCCGCAGCCAGCAGCGAGCGTTTCACCGATTGCTGAGCCGCTTCCCCTCGGAGGACACCCTGCTGGTCGTCGGCATGGTGGGCGTCCAGAGCAACCAATTCCCGCGCGGGTTGGACTTGTGCCGGCGCGCGCTCAAGCACGGCGCGACGGTCGTGTGGGGCGGGCCGCACATCACGGCGAGCATCAACACCTCGCTCAAGGGCATCAGCACGATCGATCCGATGCGGCCGGGCGTGCCGAGTCCCCACCGGATGCCACCGGAGATCCAGCAGTTGCTGGAGACACCGGGCGTGGTGGTCTTCCATGGCGATGCCGACTCGGACAATGCCTGGGCCCATGTGCTGCAGGACATCGTGGCCGGTCGCGCCCGCAATTACCACGAGGCAGGCCTGGCGCAGGACATCGCCGAACCCGGCGGCGTGTATGACGCGGCCTACCTGCGGGCGTTTGCATCGCCCGTGGCGGCGATCGACACCGAGCGCGGCTGCCCCTTCAAGTGCAAGTTCTGCGCGGCCATCCAGGCCCACGGGCGCACCGTGCGAAGCCGCGATCCCCATGCGGTGGTGGATTGGGTGCGCCGCCAGTGCGAGTCCTTTGGCGGACGCATCACCATCCTCTTCGCCTCGGACAACCTCGCGCGCAGTCCCCACTGGCGCGAGCTGCTCGCGGGGCTCAAGCAACTGCGCGAGAAGGGATACCAGTTCAACATCTGGGCCGAGGCCGATGTCCTGTGCAACAGCGGGCCCAACCGGGGCTTTTTCGAGGCCTACGCGGCGGCCGGGGGCCAGGGACTCTTCTTTGGCATCGAAAGCATGAACAAGAAGAACATCGCCGCCGCCGGCAAGAAGCAGAATGTCATCGGGCAACTGCCCCAACTCTTCGCCGAGTGCCAGGCGCACGGCATCGCCCCCGAGGGGGGCTACATCATCGGGTTCGAGCACGACAGCCCCGAGAGCATCGCCGAGGATGTCCGGAATCTCTCGCGGGCCGGCATGGCGAGGGCGTCGTTCTTCATGAAGACGCTCCTCCCCGGCAGCGAGGATTGGGCCGACGCGGAAGCCAACGGCGTCGCCGTGAATCCCGATCTCAACACCTACGATTCCACCGTGGCGAACTACGCCCACGAAAACATGACCAACGAGCAGTGGACCCGCGCCTATCAACTGGCGGTCCGCACGTTCTACGGCACGGAGAACATGATCGAGACCCTGACCCGCTACAAGGACGCCACGCGACGCTGGCGACTGGTGAAGGCGTTCCTGTGGTACCGTTGGGCCTATGTCGTCGAGAAATCCCATCCGATGATTGCGGGTTTGTACCGGCACCGCCCCTTCTCCGAGCGGCGCCCCGGTTATTCCCACAATTCACGCCTGCGCCACCTGGCCGGAGAAGCATGGCGCCACCTGCGCTATTTCGGCATCCTGCTGCGCGAGTACTACGTGTTCCAGCACGTCATCCTGGAATCGGAGTTCCGCGTCACCCACGACCAGATGAGCGACCGCCTCGGCCGCGGGATGAAGGACCTCTCGGGCCGCGTGAGAACCGCGAACGACTGGATGCACCGGACGTTCCGCTCCCCCATGCGCCGCGACTGGCTCAACGACTTCTGGATTCGCTACGCGAGCCTGAAGTGGCGCCTGCTGAACCCGCTGTGCGCGTGGTGGCACCTCAAGGTGGTGCCGTTTGCCATCAGCGAGTGCGTCTACGCCCTGCGCTTCAACGCGCTGTTCATGAAAGGCATGCGCACCCGGCAGACGTGAGTGGGATCGAGAGTGGTAGGAGTTAGAAAGTAACCTGGGCATCTTGCCCAGGAGCATATACTGTTTCACCAATCTTCTTCTTCTGCTGCTCGAATGAACTCTGCAACTTCACGGTGTCCCCGCTCTTCTGCAATCTCACGGGGAGTTCGACCACGGTCGTCGCATGCAAAGGTGTCGGCACCGGCAGCCACCAGCAATTGGACAGTCTTTAAGCAGCCGGATCTTGCCGCCCAATGCAGAGGCGTGTAGTCACTAGTCTCCTTGGCAACAATATCCACTCTGGCACCAAATTCCAAGAGCAGCTTCACCATTTCCGAATGACCCCATCCAGCGGCACCGGAGATAGCAGCCTCTCCCGCGCTATCCACATAGTTTACATCCGCTCCCGATTCGAGGAGTGCTCGAGCCTCCTCCAACTGCCCTGCCCATGCAACTGCGTGAAGCGGAGACTCTGCGCAACCGTCTATTGCAGCTTTACCCAACACTGGTTCGTCCGTCGCCCCATACTCGAGCAACAACTCCACCACTTCCACGTGATTTGATCGGCGCGCGCAATCGAGCATGGACTCGCCGTACTTGTTCTTCCGATTCGGATCGGCACCCCGTTTCAGCAAGTATTCCGCCCGTTCGACGAAGCCGATCATGGCGCACTCAAACAGAGGAGTCTGCATGAAGTCATTCGGCTCGTCGATTGGTATGCCGATGTCGGCCAGCCGTTTTACGATCTCCATGTCGGATTCGAGAATCATATAGTGGAATAGGTTCTCTCCAAGATCCGACCGCAGTTGTTTCTCCTCATCCGTCAAGCTCGAGGGATCGCGGATTTCGTGGTGAAGTTCGTTCATGACAAGGTAAAACTGCTTGGCTGCCATTGTCTGCAACTCCCTTGAGGCGGTCGATATCAGGAGTCTATGCACCGACTCACGGCCAAGATGGCCGTGCTACTTTCTACTGCCACTCAAACTCCACGTACTCCCGCGAAAACGCGCCGTTTGCCCACAGTTTCACGATGGCGTACCCCGGGTTGCAGCCCTTGTGCGGGCCGTGCCACCAGGAACCGGACATCGAACCGTTGCACAGGTACGTCTTCCCCTCGTACACAACATCGTCCACCATTGGCAGATGCCCGCCGTCGCCCCGGTCGCGCACGCTGTCCAGCACGATGAAGCGCCATCCACCGTCATCGAATGTGTAGTACGCGCGCTCCATCCCGAACTCCTTGAGCGCGCACTTGTTGCCATACAGCGGCTCGGTCCCCGTCGTGCCCGCCTTGCCGCGCTGGATCCCCCAATTGTCGTGGTTGCCGATGCAGTTGAAGATGGGTAGCTTCAGCTCAGCGCTCATGATCGCGTCGCCGCCATTGAGGATGAACGCGGGCTTGCCGGGATGCGCCTGGGCGTGGTGCAGACGCCGCCCGTCACCGCAAGGCCCGCAGCGGCGGCGGAACTCGTCAGCAGGAATTCCCGGCGGGAGAGGGGCATGGGGGGCTCCGAAGATGAGCGGGTTGCTTCAAGCGATAGCCAAAACGCGCGTGGGAGCACAACCCACATCGCACAAGGGGTGGTCCCCGGCAACATTCCGATGAGGGGAATGGGGGAGAGACAAATTGTCTCTTTTGAAAGTTTTAAGGAGCGCCATTCCGTCCAATTTCGTTGCTTGGCTGAAACGGCTTCACGATGCCCAACCTTGCCAAATCTTACACGGTCGGGAAGCCCCCTGCCCGCATTATCCTCCAGAATATGGATGATTTGTGCCGTGGTGACAGGGTGATCGTGCCGCCTGGCCACGGCAACATGCATTGAGGGGAGAGGATTTTTCCGCTCGATTGTCATTCATGGCATATTTTTTGTTTGGCACACTTGATAGTCACTACTTTTCAAATAACGACACGCCCTTGGAATCCTTGGCCACGGGGAGGCGGATCATGTTGCCCAGTTCGATCACTTTGCCCTGCCGGATCATGCTGTTGGGAATCATGGCGCTTCTGGCGCATCCCGTCGACGCGGCGGTCACGGCGCGAATCGATGCGCTGACGTTGGAACAGGCCGAAGTCGCCAACGTCACCACGATGGTGCTGGATGCGGAAGCGGGTTACGCCTATCTGGGAAACAATGGCGGGAGTTCCCCGGCCACGATCCTGAAGATCGCCGTGGGCGATGCGGAAACGCCACCGGTGGTCGTGGGGTCGCTGACCCTTGAGCCCTCCGAAAACAACCTGGCCGTGGCCATCATCGATCCCGGAGCGGGCCACGCTTATTTTGTCGCGGGCCAGCGAACGATCGTGAAGGTGGCCCCCGGCGCGGGGGACGACCTGCCCTGGCGGATTGGCGCCACGACGGTCGATGGATCGGGCCTGCGTGGAGGCGTGCTTGATCCCGCCAAGCGGCGCGCGTGGTTTGGCACCGCGACAAATCCCGGCCGTGTCCTGGAGATCGGCCTCGGGGAGGAAAGCGCGCCGACCGAATATCTCGGCGGGATCGCATTCCTGACCGGAGAATCGACGATCACCGCCTCGGCGATGGACGTGACGGGTGAACGCGCTTATTTCACAACGGCGACGACGCCCGGGCGCGTTGTGTGGATCGGCCTCGGCGACGGACCCGACGAAAACGCGCCGGCGAATGACACCTTTCCCGGTCAGTTGGTTTCCGGTGCGTGGGGAGCGATTGACGGGACAACGTTCGCGGCGAGCAGGCAACCCGGCGAACCCGCGCATGCCTTCGTGCCGGAAACGATGTCGGTGTGGTACACCTGGACGGCGCCCTACGCGGCCCGGGCGCGGATTTCCACCTGCGGCGCTTCAACGCCCAACACCGTCGTGGATATTTACACGGGCACCTTCGTCAGCAACCTCTCGCGTATTTCGGGAAGCCGCGGTTCGTGCGGAGACGGCGCCTTCATCGAGTTCAATACCGTTGCGGGCACGGAGTACCACATCGCCGTCGCGCGGGCGGACGGCGATGGCGGGCCGTTCACGTTCGATTGGAGCCTGGCGCCCGTCGTTGAGATCACGACCCCCTCGTCGGTCTTTGTTGTCGAGAACGCCCCGCAGTCCCCCTTTGCGGGAACAACCATCGGCCAGCCCACCGAGGTTCGCTGGCGCGCGGATGAAAGTGGCTCCTGGAATTCCGCGCAGGGCACGCCGCAGGAGTGGTTCTTCGGCGCGCCCCTCGAACCGGGCCCGAACACGTTCCAGGTGCAGGCCGTGCGCTTTGGCGTCAGCGAAAGCGCCATCGTGGAGCGAAGCATCCTGCTACCCATCGATCCGGTGGAGCCGGTGCAGTGGGCAATGACCCTTCGCACTTCATCGCGTGTCGAGGCGAAAGCCGTGACGACCGACGCCGACGGCAATGTCTATGTGGTGGGGGACACGACGGGAGCCATTACCGCCAACACGCCCTTGAATGCCATCACGCCGCTGGGTGGCGAGGATGGCTACATCATGAAGCTGAATGCCGGGGGCGAATACCTGTGGCATCGTCATCTCGGCGGAGCCGGGGGCGAATACCTGAGGCATCGCCATCTCGGCGGAGCCGGTTTCGACAACGCCCGAGGCGTCGCCATTGACGACAATGGCAATATTTATGTCGTCGGCAGGTCCGGGTCTGACTTCGGCACGTCCGCCGCTTCCGCCCACCTGTGGAAGTTGGACACCGAAGGCCAGATCCAGTGGATTGCTTTCCTTGAGCCTGAAAATCCCGCCAGTTATTCCACCTACAGTTCCCAGGGCACGGCCATTTCAATAGATGCTTCGGGGGATGTCCTGATCGCGGGGCACACCGTCAGGAGTTCGTCCTGGACGCCCTATTATCAAGGGCCGGGCGATGCCTTTGTTGCCCGCTTTTCTCCGAACGGAACACGGATGTGGCGCACCTACCTTGGCGGCGAAGAGTTTGACCGCGCCCACGCGGTCGCCGTGGATGCGCAAGGCAACATCCTCGTCGCCGGCACGACGCGGTCCGAGGGATGGATCAGTGGTGGATGGAACACCGAGTTCAACGGCGAGACGGACGGCTTCGTGGTGAAGTTGACTCCAACAGGCGAGCACCTGTGGTCCACGTATCTTGGCGGGGAGAACGACGAAACGGCGTTTGGCGTGGCGGTGGACGCGGAAGGAAACATCGCCGTGACCGGGTGGACGGATTCGGAGGACTGGGTTAGCGGAGGAGCCAACACGTTCCACGAGGGATGGCTGGATACGTTTGTCGTGAAACTGGATTCCGACGGTGCGCACCTGTGGTCCACCTATCTTGGCGGGCGCGGCGAGGACGTGGGGCACGACATCGCCATTGACGATACCGGCGCCATCTATGTGACCGGGCAGACCAGTTCCGACGACTGGGCAACGCGCGGATGGGAAACGCAGTACCAGCCGGGGCTTTCCAATGCCTTCATTGCCAAGCT
>CAYTRP010000145.1:1300-8140 GCA_964440195.1 uncultured Candidatus Sumerlaeota bacterium | reverse complement strand
TGGTCCACCACCGGCCGGTTGGTGATGTTGGCGGCCGCATAGCCACCCGACGTGCCCGTGTTGAAGGTCACGCCCGCCGAGTTCGCGACATTCGGGTTGGTGATGTGGATGTTGTTGGAGATTACGACCGCCGCGCCCTGCTGGATGTAGATGCCCCGGGAGGGGGGGGTGGGACTGATGACTTCAAAGGTCCCCAGGCGCACGTCGTTGTCGCGGATCAATGCATGAAAGTTGTTCCCGGAATACCGGATCCCGTTGACCGTCACGCCGTTCAGGGGGCCAAAGACCCTGCCCACCGTGTTCTCCGCGATGACGACGCTGTTTGCGGTCGCCGAGATTCCCTGCGCGGTTCCGCTCACGTCGTTCCTGACGTTGCGGACATCGTTGCCGGTGATTGTCCCGCCGGTGGCCTCGATGCCGCTGGTCGTCCCGGTGTTCGCCGAGACATTCGTGACCCAGTTGCCCCGCACGTCGGAGCCGGTCGCCACGATTCCGAAGGTATCGCTCGCGTTCAGCCCGGCGATTCGCTGCACCGAGTTGTTCGTCACGATTGAACCGGCATCGACAACGATCCCGCGCGCCCTGCTGGTGAGGAACGTTGTTGAATAGATGTCATCCACGATGCTCCCCCGCACAACGGAGTTGGGGCCCAGTGAGATTCCAAAGAACACGCTGTCGTTGGTGCAGGAGACCTTGCGAACGATGCAATCCTCCACCAGGACGCCGCTTCCCTCCGAGCGGATGCCGGCGATCGGGCCGGAGCCATCGACCCCGGTGACGTGGCTGCGCCGGACGGTGCTGCCGGAGCCCACGCGAATCCCAAGGACCGCCACTTCCTCGACAAGGATGTCCTCGACCAGGGCGCCATCCAGCAGGGAGATCCCTTGCGGGAACCACCTGATTCGCCCGTTGCGCACCACCGTGTTGGCGGAGACGAAGGAGACGATGCCGATCGAGGTGGGGCCGCCCGAGCCGGGCCCGGTGTACGTGAAGCCATTCAGGTCGATGGTGACATTGTCGGCCTGGACATTGATGGCCGCGAGTGGCGCCGACGCGAGCGCGATGTCCTCCGTGAAGTAATAGAGCCCGGGTTCGGTGATCGACAACTGCAGCCCGAAATCCCCGCCGGAAATGGGCGTTCCCGGCCTTACCTCATCCAGCGTCTTGAATGTCGGCGCCGGAGGCGCGGGCGGTGCCAGGGGGCCCGCCATCAACGGGGCCGCCATCGCCATGACCGCCAACCCGCCAACAAGCCGCATGCGACGCACCGATCTGTTCTCCATGACAATGACCTCCCGGACAGTCGTTTGCTCCTGATCGAGCTTTGCCAAGTATTCGAAAGGCGACCCGACTTGTCGTCGAGCCGCAAGGGAAACATGCCCGTTGATTCAAGCCGCCATTTCCCCCTTGGCCATGGGGCAGCCATCGCGAACCCTGCAACCGAAGTTGCATGAACCATCCCGGGGAGCGTCAAGCCATGAGCAGTCAAACCACCGTCGAGACTGAATTCCGCATCGTTCGCGAGCCCGACGGCCCCTTCTCCTTCGAGGACACGCGCACGGGCGGGCGTTTCGTCTCGCGCGGCCAGGTTCCGGCCCTTGCGATCAACGCCTCGGGCACGGGCCAGCGCCGCGTGTTCGAGGCGCTGGCACCGGGTTTCGAGGCCGCCGTCCGCGCGCGGATTCGGGAGGATCTCTCACGGCTTCCCGCCAACCAACGTGTCCTGGGCGTCTTCCTCGACGATGCGCCGTCGTTCCATGGCCATGGCCACTGGGCCTCGCGTCACGCCTACACGCTGCTCGAGGAAGCCATCGACCGGCCCGACGGCGATCCCGCGCGCGAGGCCGCCCTCTCCTTCCTGCGCCGCCGTTTTCCCAGCTACGAGTGGTTTGCCGGCGCGTGGGGCCTCGACATCGCCGGGCAGTTCGAGACCCTCGCGGGCCGGCAACTTGCCACAGGCTACAATATCGAAACGCAGGCAACGCGCTCCCGCTTCGAGGAGCAAATCGCCGATGCCTACTTCGCCGCGCTGTCACGCGCACTGCGCGCCGAGTGCCCCGGCAGGCTGAACCTCGGCGTGCGCTTCGGCGACGAACCGCCGGTTGCCGTCCTCGGGGCGTGTGGCAGGTTCTGCGACGCGATCAGCTTTCGCGAGTCCCCGGGCGAGGCGGCCCTCGCGCGCGCGTGGCTCGCCGGCGGCAAGCCGGTAATCATCGCCGAAGGGGGCGATGAGTCCCTGCTTCGGCAGCCGTTCGTCATTGGTGTCCACGAATCCGGCGAGGCTCGGCCCACCATGGAATCGTGCTCGGCCAACCGCGAGGTGGTTGCCTTCCCCGCGACGCGGACAATTCCCGATGCCGTCTTCTTCGTTCCGGGCCCGATCGCCGACAAGCCGCTGCAGATCGACCTGCTCGCCGAGGAACCCGCCATTGCCCCGGTCATCACGCTGCTCGGCGGCGGCGCGACGGCGCTCCTCGGCCGCGACGAGGCCGGCACTTTCCTGCGCGGCAACACCGGCACCGCGCGCGGCTTTCATGTGCTCTTCGCGGGGCCGCGCCACCTGCGCATTTCCAACGCGCCCGATGGCGCGACGGATCTCAACGGCTACACGCGCCTGCTCCTCGATGCCGAGATCCCCGAGGGCATCGAGTTCAAGCTCTATGTTTACGAGGCGGGCGTCGATGTGGCGGGCAGTGACTCGTTCGACACGCGCGGCGGCGACGAGGGGCAGGCCTTCGAGACGAACGTCTTCATCGCGCGCGCCGGCCGCCGGCGATACACCTATCGCATCGATCGCCTCATTCCGCAAACCCACGGGCCCTCGCGCCACGGCAATCCCTCGGGCAGCGGGACGATCCACCTCGAGTCCGCGCGCGGCGTGTGCCTCGCCCTCGCCGGGGGACAGGGCGAAGTCGCTATTCGCCTGAACGGGTTGAAGCTCTATCGCGGATAGGTGCTTGTCCGCCCCTACTCGGTGGCGGGCGCGATGACGAGCACGGGCATCTGGTAATCCACGCGCGAATCGTAGAAGCGCCCGCGCGGACCCACCAGGAAATTGCGCAAGCCCTCGACACTCGTCTTCAGGTCCTCGAACGGCTGCGGGTCCACCAGCAGCCGCCCGACGGTTCCTTCGCCCGCGCGCAGGCGCACGATGACCTCGTTGAGGTTCGTGGACGTCTCCTCCAGGGAGGCGCTCAGCTTCGAGAAATCCTCGCGCCCCGAATCCATGAGCTGCACCGCCGACTCCGTCAGCCGGTCGCTGCGACCCTCAAACGCCGCGATCGATTCCTTGATGGCGTCGATGGTCTCGTTCGACGAGGCAACGAGGCGCTCGACGTCCGCCCGCAGCGCCGTGAGCGCTTCCTGCGACTCGGCGGTCAACTGGTCGAAGCGGCCGCCCTCCACCGTGAAGTCGCGCATGCGCGCGGTGAACTCCGCGAGGTTGTCGGAAACCTCGCGGGCGTTGGCGACGGCGGCGGCCACGTTCTCCTCGTTCGTCTCAAGGTAGTCGTAGACCTTGTTCATCGACTTGGTGAGGTTGTCGAGCGTGCGCCGGATGGCCTGGATGTTTGCATCGTCGGTCATGATCTCGCGGAAGCTGGAGACCGTCGCCTGCATGTCCGTGACGATCACATCGGCCTGCGCGATGATCTTTTCCATGTCGAAGATCGGCTCGCCGCGCAGCGGCGCGTGCCGATCGTCGATCAGGTAGCCGCCCATCTCGCTGCTCCCCGGGTCGATCTCCACGCGCTTGTCGCCGAGGAAGCCCTGCTGCACGAGGCGGAACTTGGCGTTCGAATGGATTGGAAAGTCGTTGTTCACCACCATGGTCACGATGACGGGTTGCTCGGCCCGCTCCTCGCCCATCACGCGGACGGGATGCGTGGGGCGGTAATCGATGCGCGAGACGCGCCCCGCGCGCACGCCGCTGATCAGGACCGGCGCCCCGATCTCCAGGCCGCTCGTGCTCTCGAACGTCGCTTGCAGCTTCAGCGTCCCGCCGAACAGGTCGCTGCGGATGATGAAGGTGATCAGTTGCAGCATCACGAGCGCGAGGATGACGAACAGGCCAACGATGGTGTCTGATGTGACGTGGCTCTTCTTCATGGAGACGGACCGTTGATTGTCGGAACTGCCGGGAAAGGATGATTAGGCGTCGTTTGCCCCCCGCGCAAGGACTTCCATCGGCCGCGCGGCGCGTGGAGCCCCGCAATCGTCACGGGGCGGGCGTGATTTGCAATTCCAGAATCTTGCCGACGACCTGGTCGGCGACCCTGCCCATCTCGCGGTTCCCCTGGTTCATGGCCACCACCACCGCCACCCCGCGAACCGGCGCCACCCACGCCACCACATGGTTCATCGTGTTGCTCCCCGCGTGATGCAGCGCGATCCCCCGCGCCCACGTGCGGTCCAGGGCGATCCATCCGGGGGCCAGCTCGTCGCCAAAGGGTGGGGCGTGCAACACGTCGTAGGTCTTGATCCGCAACAGCGGCTTCTCCCCCATGCCGCGCCGCATGTGGTCGGCGAGGAACAAGGCATAGTCCTGGATCGAGCAATGCACGCGCCCCGCCGGACCCATCACGGGCGGGTTGTCCTGTGCCGGGCCGTTGGTGGCCGCCGGCGTGTCGCGGCCGGAGTGCGGCCACGGCTGGTCGATCTCGCCCGGCGTTCCAAGCCCGCCAAACCCGGCGGAGGTCATGCCCAGCGGCTCGAAGACCTCCTTCCGCATCGCCTCCTCCCACGACTCCCCGGTGACCTTCTCCACGATGGCGCCGGCCACCACATAGCCGGTGTTCGAGTAGAGCTTTCCCTCGCCAATGGGATAGGCCGGAGCGGTCGTCACCGCCATCTCGACGGCCTTGGCCCGCTGCTCCATGATGGGCAGGTCCTGGGGGATCGAGCCCCAGGGCAGGTTCGGGGCAAATCCACCATGGTGTGTCAAAATCTGAAGGAGCGTCACGGACTTGTATTCCTCCTTCATGTCCGCGATGCCCGGGAACAACTCGCCCAGCGTGCTGTCCCACCGCAGTTCCCCGCGCTCGACGAGGCGCCCGATCAATGTCGCCGTCATCGCCTTGGTGTTCGAGCCCAGGTGCCACTTGTCATTGGGCGTGGCCGGAACGTCGGTCCCCGCCTTGCGCACGCCGGCGACCGCCATCGTCACCTTGCCGTCGGCGGTGATGAGCGCGCCGCTGATCGCGGGCAATCCGTTGAGCTCGCGCGCCTGCTGCAGGATGTTCAGGATCTGCGGATCGCCCTCGCCCGGCGCGCTGTTCGCCAGTGCCGGCTCCTGTGCCGGCGCAACGCCCGCCACCATCAGCGCCGCCGCGAACAGGATGCGCGCCCACGCGAGCGGCCACCGTGAACCTCTGGAATAAGGCGAAGGCGCGTAGCTCATTGCCGGCATGCTCCTGGGGGGATCAATCGCTGGCTGCTTGTGTCGGCTCGCCGTACTTGGCCAGGTACTTCTCCATGTCCTTCACGATCAACTCAAGCTCGGAAGCCTGCGAGCCGTCGCGCAGCGCCTGGCGCCAATGGAACAGCGCCGCCTCGAAGTCCTTTCGCGCATAGGCCACCTCGCCCAGGATGCGGTGCGCCTGCATGTCGTTGGGCTCGATTTCCAGCGCCACGTGCGCCGCCTGCTTCGCGCCGTCCAGATTCCCGGCGCCGTAGTGCGCCGCCGCGAGACCCGTCCACGCGCCCAGCGCCTTCGGGTTGAAGTCGATCCAGTCCTCGAAGGTCTCCGTCGCCCGGGCCCAGCGCTTCTGTTCCATGTAGGCGATGCCGATGCCCAGCCGCGCCTCCTCGAGGTCGGGCTGCGCGCGCAGCGCGCGGCGGAACGCGCTGCGCGCGTCGGCATGCTCTCCCAGCGACAGGTCGGAGCGGCCCAGCATCAACCACGCGTGCGGATTGTCGGGATTCTCGGCCAGCGCGCGGTCCACGCGGTCGCGATCCACCGACGACGCGGCCAGCCGCAACCCGCCCGTGGCGACGCTCAGGCACCCCGTCGACAGCAGGGGCACGGCGACGAGCAGCATCAGGCACCACCACCGGCTAGGGCGTCGCGGTGGGCTGGGCACCGGGTGTCGGTTCATCAAGCTGGGCAACGGATTCCTCCAGGCGTCGGCGCAGGGCTTCGATTCCCTCGCCGGTATTGGCACTGATGGGGATGAGATCCAGTCCGCGTTCGCGAAACGCGGCACGGACCCTGGCCACGTCCTCGGGATCGAGCAGGTCGCACTTGTTCAGGCACAACAGCGTGGGCTTGGCGAGCAACTCGTCGCTGTAGCTTTCGAGTTCGTGCCGCACGAGGTCGTGGGAATAGAGCAGCGTCTCGGCGCGCGCATCGGCCAGGGTCATGTTCCCCTCGTCGTCGGTCCCGGCCTCTGGCGCGACAAGGTGCAGCAACACGCGCGTGCGCTCGATGTGCCGCAGGAAGCGCGTTCCCAGGCCGGCCCCCTGGTGCGCCCCCTCGATCAATCCCGGAATGTCCGCCAGGGTCAACGCGCGCCCGGTCTCCGGGCCGACGAACACCCCCAGGTTCGGCGACAAGGTCGTGAACGGATACGATCCAATGCGCGGCTGCGCATCGGTCAGCTTCGAGAGGAGTGTTGACTTGCCCGCGTTGGGCAGGCCCACCACTCCCACGTCGGCGATGACCTTCAATTCGAGGACGATCGTGCGCTCCTCGCCGGGCCACCCGTCGTCGGCCTTGCGCGGGGCCTTGTTCGTCGAGGTCGCGAAGTGCTGGTTGCCGCGCCCGCCATCGCCCCCGCGCGCGACCACCAGGCGCCGGCCCTCTTCCGTGAGGAAGACGTGCACCTCGCGCCGGTCGGACGG
>CAYTRP010000145.1:0-1290 GCA_964440195.1 uncultured Candidatus Sumerlaeota bacterium | reverse complement strand
GCGCCGGCCCTCTTCCGTCAGGTCGCCCATCTGCTCGCCGGTGCCCATGTCCGTGACCGCCGTGCCCAACGGCACGCGCACGATGACATCCTCGCCGCTGCGCCCGCTGCAATTCTTCCCGCCGCCATGATTGCCCCGCTTGGCGGCGATGTGCGGCCGCATCTTCAGGTCGATCAACGTCGCCAGGTCGTGTGTGGCCTCGAGCACGACCGAGCCCCCGCGCCCCCCGTCCCCGCCATCGGGACCGCCAAACGGGTTTTCCTTCGTCCGCATGAACGAGATGCAGCCATGGCCGCCATCACCCGCCTTCACGCTGAGGCGCACGTAATCGACGACGTGGGGGTGTTCTTTCATAAGGCAGGAGTCGGGAGTCGGGAGTCGGGGATTGGGAGACAGGCGGCGGGCGAGTCCCTATCTTTGCAGCTCTTGTCTCAACTCTTCCACGCTTGGCACGGCGACGCCGGGCCTTGCCACCACGATTCCGGCGGCGATGTTGCCCAACTCCGCCGATTCGACAAACGATGCGCCCGAGAATCGCGCCAAGGCAAGCAAAGCCATCGTCGTGTCCCCCGCGCCCGTCGTGTCGTACACTTCGTGGCGCCGCGCCGGGATGAACGCGGGTTTGCCGCGCCGGGGAAAAACCGCGATCCCGTGCGCTCCACGGGTGATGCACACCACCGGCGCGCCAACCAACCGCCTGAGCGCCGCCGCCGCGCGCGTCGCCTCCTCGTCCGTCGAGGCGGGCAAACCCGTCGCCTCGCGCGCCTCGCGGTCGTTGGGCGTGATCAACGTCGCGCCCCGGTACCGCCGGTAATCGGTCCCCTTGGGATCCACGAGCACCTCGCGCCCCGCCGCGCGCGCGATGGCCATCACCTCTCCGAGCAACTCCGGCTGCAGCAGCCCCTTGGCATAATCGCTGACGATCACGCCATCGCAGCGCGGGATCGCCTTGCGCAGCGCCGCCACCAATCGCGCCGCGACCTTGGGCGAGGGGGGACCGGGATTCTCGCGGTCCACGCGCAACATCTGTTGGTTCTGGGCGACGAACCGCGTCTTCAGCGGCGTCGGCCGCGCCGGGTCCGCCAGCAGCAGTGGCTCCACGCCGGACAGGTCCCCGAGCAACTTCTGCAACCGCGCACCTGCTTCATCCTCTCCGACCGTGGCGACAAACGTCACCCGCGCCCCCGCCGCCGCCAGGTTGCGCACCACGTTGGCCGCGCCCCCCGGGTTCCACGAATCCTCCCGGGCGTGCAGGATCGGCACCGGCGCATCTCGGTGGAAGCGCCGGTG
>CAYTRP010000144.1:0-8146 GCA_964440195.1 uncultured Candidatus Sumerlaeota bacterium | reverse complement strand
ATTGACTCCCAGCACACCGCCAACACTGTCTACAAAAATCAGCAAAATGCCCTAACGGCGCAACGACGGATCAGCTTCGTCGTGCCAGCCTTCGCGCCACGACAAATGGGAGCCGAACGGCATCGTCAAACATGTGCTTCATGAAAGATTGTCCATCGAGATACAATGCTTGATAGTACTCGAACTCCTTGAAATGCGGTGACTGACGCATTAAGTAGCTAATGATGGCGCGATATTTCATGGGGGTTGTGATATGACTCATCGGGAAGCTGTTCAATTCCGGCCAGCAGGTGGATATCACGACATGGGCCATCCCTTGACGGTAACGAAAATCTGGATCGAGCCCAAGCATCATCTCAAAAATATCGTGGCAATTAAGGGGATACAATGCCAAAGTGAATGATTTTTCGTGGGCGTACATGGCCGGTCCCATGGCGCAAGCCAGCCGTTGCTCAATGTACGCGACGTCGTAAAAAAGGGTCGCTGCTGGGCGGCCAAGATGGTTGCATAAAGTCTCCGACCATGATTCATAGGCATCTATAAGAAGCGGAGGAGGATCGGAAGGAAAACCCACCCTGCTCAGAAATGTCTCGATCAACTCATCAGCGCTTCTGCCAAGATCGGCTTCCCGCCAGTAAAATGCCCTTCCCACCTCGCCCGCCAAACCCTGCATCAAGCAACGGTCATAAAATCTGTCTTTCTGGGTCCATTCGTGATTTAGCAGGCACGCCTTGGCGATTACCGGCGCGAATTTCGTATCGATGGCACTGTGATCGCGGTCCGTCAGAAAGAGGACCTCGGCACGTCGCTCCTTTATCATGGCAAGAAGCATCCGGCTATCCTTGCCTGCGGTAATGTTCATGGCACAGGGCATCCTGTTCATGAATGCATGCATGGTGCTCCGGGTATTTTTCGCGATCATTTCAATGGAATAAGCGCTATCGGCACCACCTTCATGTAAATTGGGAGAAGGCCAGTAACGGCATGACTTCAGTGAAGGCAAAAGATAGTAGGCCGATGGCAAAAGAACACGAATGTCATGATAAGGCGTGAAACCAAAAGGATACCAGGTGCCGGACTGGCTTCTTGTGCCATCAATATAGTTGGCTATGTGTTTGTCGCGGCGCTTCAAATCCTTCCAGCACGCGAGATCAGAGCAAATACGCCCGGTTTCAAAGTCGGCAAGAAGCGAGAAGCTTCCCGAGGCATCCGGATAAAGTCGCGTTTCCCGATCAACCACTGCGATGCAAAAGAAACGACCCGCCAATCCTTTAAGCACGCAGTGGATTTCGTACTCGATGCCTTGGCCTGAGTCGTCATCCAACAAGATTACCTTGGGTACGAATGAGGCGGATCTGATGTCCACGAAGTAGCCATACACCACAGCGATCACGCGACCGCTAGAGTCCTGAATATCGGTGGTTGGCAACTCGGCGCCTGCTACAACATACCCTCCAAATGGGCGACTCTCAACACCGACGCGGTGAACACTATCCTCAAGTAAAATCTCGATTAGGTTTGGACTCAAGTCTCGTGAGGTCATAAGAATCCCGGCAGCGGACAATTTGAATCGTTTTTGCGATACTTTCATATCGGGTCAAGCCGTAAGGCCGGTTATCATCCGGTCCGCGCGTGTTGCTGGAAATTTCTTTCCACCGCCAAGATCGCTTGATAGGCCGCGCATATCCCCCCCACCATCGCCGCCAACGCAAACTTCTCCCCCACCCGCCTTCTCGCCGCATCACCGTGCCGCTTCAAATCCTCCCTCTCCCCCGCCGCATTTGTCAACGCCTTCGCCAACGCCTCCGCGTCACCCGGCGGCACCAGCCAACCCGTCTCGCCCTCCACAATGATCTCCGGAATGCCCCCCGTGCGCGCGCCGATGCTCGGCAGTCCGCACGCTCCCGCTTCGATGATCGTGCGGCCAAAGCCTTCCTCGCCGGAGACGAGCAGATTCACATCGCAAGCGCGGTAGAGCGCGGCAACATCGCTTTGAAAAGGGAGCCAGACGACGCGATCACGCAGATCGAGCCGTGCAATGCGCGCGCGGAGCGCCTCCCCATAGGCGAGGGAGGACTTGAACGCGTCACCCGCCAGCAGAAGGCGCACGTCGGCCCCGCGCGAGGCGGCCAATGCCACGGCTTCGGCCGCGACGAGTTGATTCTTTCTCTCACTGACGAGTCCAAACAGCCCGGCGACGAGGGCGGTGGCGGGCCACTCGACGCTTTGCAACGTCTCCCGCGCGACTGCGGGCGTGAAGCGGGAGACATCGACGCCATTATAGACGACCCGCACGCGATCGGCCGATACGGTGTGCCCCAGCGTGGGTTGGATAGCTTCGGATACAATCAACACGCGCGCGCATTGACCGAGGAGATACTTTGCGCCATGCCCCGCCGGGAGCGTGTTGCGCACGTGGGCGATGACGGGCACGCGGCCCCGCGCGGCGGCCAAGGCCTGCGGCGCGGCGTGGTACTCGTTCGCGTGAATGATGTCGGGCCGGAACCGCGCGACAAGGCGGCGTAGCGCGGGCACCTGCTGAAGTTGCGAACGCACACGCCCCACCAACTTGCGCCATGCGAAATGAGGGATCGCCTCGACAGCAATGCCGCGCTCCAGCAGCACGCGATGCAATTCGCCCTCTCCGGGGCAGACCACCAGCGGCTCGATTTCCTTCGGCAAATGCGTGACGAGATCGACGAGACTTTGGCGCGCTCCGAGGAGCCGATTCGAGGGGCTCAGGTACAGGACGCGCATGGTCAGCGGCGCGTCCCTTCGCCGAGGTTCGCCGCGTGCCCGTGCTTCGTCTCGAAGATCCTGCGCGCACGATTGAGTGTCTCGGCGTTCCCGGGGACGTCGCGCACGAATAAAACGAAGTCGGGCGTGATCTGTCTGGGCAATCGCCCAAAGTCCGCCGCGACGGCCCACCCATCGAGCCCCTGTCGAAGGCCACGAGCCAGCGGCGTGCGACCACGCGTGATCCCCCACTGGACATCCCAGTCATCAAGCACCTCGCGCCACGAGGGTCGCTCTTCGTCGCCCTCGTAGAGGGACGCGACGATTTCCTCCTGCCACCAAAGGTCGGCGCCGAAAATGTCGAAACGCGAGTCGCTGAAAACCCGGTGTTGGTCGGGCGAGAATCGCCAGATGAGGTAGCCGGCGAAGTTGTTCTCGTTGTAGAGGGCCCCCGGGAAGCCCACCAACTCGATGAAGTCGGATGCCTCGGCGGGAAAGGACTGGCGCACGTAGCCCTCGCGGTTTTGCAGCCACTGACGATTGCGGACAAGGTAGGAGTCGGCCTCGGGCGCGTTCCTCAAGACGAAGGCTCCATGACCAAGGGCGCCCACCAGGGCGAGGATTCCCACCACGGCGTGGATGGTTCGCGAGGAGAGAGCGAGCGTGCATTCCTGAAGAAAGGTGGCCAGCTCACGGAACGCGCTCTCGGCGAGGCGTGACCAGAACGGCACCATGACGACGCCGAGGAGCACCAAATGGCGCACATGTTGGAACGCCTGAAGGAGGAAAAAGAGAAAGAGGGCGAGATTGGCCAGGCGAACGCGCCGTCCACGGCTCACTGCCAGAAAGAGGATCGTGGCGAGGATGAAGTGAATGAAGTCGCGGACATACCTGAGTTCGGGTGGCTGCAATTCGCCGATACTTTGCACCAGTGCATGTTCGGAGAGGACGCGCAGGGGAAGCTCGTACAGTTGCCACAAGTAGGGGTTGAAGAGTGTCCCGAGAAGGCATGCGGGGAGCAGAATCGCCCATAACTTGAGAGGAAGCGGGTGGGACGGGTCCTCGAAGGGAAGCGGAACCCACGAGCGGACGGCGGTGAAGATGTCCTGAACGAGGAAGGCCCCAAGCACGACCAACCCAGCCAGCCAACCGCCATGAATGTTGGCCCACAGGGCAAAGAGCACCGGGAGGACCGCCAGCCAGCGCGAGCGGAACCAACCCTCGTGGACGCCAATGAGCACGAGCAGTTGAATGGCGAGGAACAGGTTGGTGAAGGCCGGCGGCCGGGGCACGAACATGCGACGACCCAACCCCGCCGCGACCAGGATCACAAGCAGCGCGATCCACCAATTGCCGGAGAGCCGCGCCGCCAGGATGAGAAGAACGAGAAATGCGGCGGCGTTGACGAGACCCGTCGCGAGGATGATGGTACGCCACCCTCCCAGGGTGGTGCGCTCGCCGAGCCGATAGACGTGCCAGGCGGCAAGCTGGGCGAGCCACTCGTGGTTGTGCCACTCGTAATCGGCGGCGGTATAGGCAAGGACATCGTGCTTGGGGAGCCCCCGTTCGGCGAGGATCTTTCCGGACTTGACGTGCCACCAGCAATCGTTGTCGGCGCGGATCGGCACGAGGCCGAAGGAGAGGACGGTGAGCAGGACGATCAGGCCCGCCATGAGGGCACACAGGGGGGATTTGCCGGAGAGTATGCTGTTTTCGCCCATGGCGCTGGGGGAATCCCTTGCGGGGAGATGCCTGACACCGATGTGTTGAAGAGTGCGGAGGGCACGGCGTCAATGCAGGTCGCGCATAACGGGAGTTGCTCCCCACGACCCTCAACGCGCATGAGGAACCGACCATTCCAAGGGGAGCCGCCCATCCACACATGACACGCGCTGCCGAATTCCCGGCCCAAGCCATCTGGAACCGCCTCGATCCCGCCAAGCCATGGGAGGGCCGGTGGGAGGATTTTCGCTTTGGCGACCAGGAGCGGCTCCTCCATGAATGGCAGGAGAAGACGCCGTTCAACCTGAACCTCAAGGTGGCCGGAAGGTCGGCCGAGGGGCGCGCGCTTTGGACGCTGAGCCATGGCTCGGGCCCGCGCAAGGTGTTGATCTGGGCGCGGCAGCACGGCGACGAGTGCGACTGCACGGCAGCGCTGGCGATGGCCCTGCATGAGCTGTTCTTTTCCTCCGACGACCCGGCCATCGCGCGCATCCGCAAGGAGTGCACCCTGCTGGTCTTGCCGATGGTCAACCCCGACGGCGTGCAGCGCTACATGCGGCAATGCGCGATCGGGATCGACCTCAACCGCGATGCCGTCGCCCGCGCGACACCGGAGGGGCGGGCCCTCTTCGGGCTCAAGGACTCCTTCAAGCCGGAGCTGTGCTTCAACCTGCACGACATGACCCCGCGAAAGACGACGCCCAACAACAACCTGGTGGCACTGGCATGGCAGGCGGGGCCATTCGAGGAGCGGGACATCGACAACGACGTGCGCCTGCGGGCCAAGGCCGTGATCGGCGCGATGCACGAGGTGGTGACGCGCTTCGCGCCGAGGAATGTGGCGCGTTACACGGCGGACTACATGCACCGCGCGTTTGGAGACTCGATGATGCGGTGGGGTGTCTCGAGCATCCTCATTGAGAGTGGGGGCTGGCCCGAGGAGCAGGGAGGCGTGGATTTCGTTCGCCGCATTCATGCGCTTTCGATTCTGGCGGGATTGGACGCGATTGCCCGAGGTGTGGACAAAACGCTGGATGGCTCGATCTACGAGGCGATCCCGTTCGATTCGGCAACGCACCATTTCGATTGCCTGATCCGAAACGGGCTCGTGATCGATGGAGCAATCATCCAGAGGTGCAAGCTCGACATCGGCATCGACTCGGATGTCGCGGTGACGGAGGGGGACGATTTCAGGCGCTTCCGCTCGCGGGTCTCGCTTCTCGGCGACCTGGAGGACCGGAGCGGGAAAGTCGAAATCAACGCCGGCGAATGCGCCCTCCTTCCCGGCATGGCGGCCATCGCCCCCTCGGTGCGGTTTGGGCTCGAGCCCCCCACATCGGAGGAGGCGGTTCGACTGCTGAGCGCGGGCATCACGACCATTGCGGCGAGCTTTGGCCCGTTCGCCTCGGCGCGCGAACGGGCCAACTTCGTGGCGGAGGTGCTCCCCACGCAGCCACCGCTGAACATCATCGCCCTTGAGGAGTGCGAATCCATCGAGGAGATGCTCGAGCGCCATGCTCTGACGGAGTTCGCGGCGTTCTCCGTGCCGAGACTCCGCATCGCCACCCTCGATCTCGACGAGTTCATCCAGCACGCGCATCCGATGGTCCAGCGTGAACGCCAGGACATGCTCCCGCAGGGCTTCCTCTCGCTCAACGTTGTCTTTCGCGGAGGAGCATCGCCCCGCCATACGGCCCTGCACTTGAACCTCGGCCCGTTGAGCGCGGCGGAGGAACATCGCGCGCCCCGTGCGGAACTCTACCAACTGCGCCTGCTGGCGGATCGCTTTCTCGCGAGCGCCGACCAGATCAAGTACAGCGTCACGGGCTCCACGCGGCTCCTCGAAGCATTCCCCATCACGGACTATCCGGTGGGGCTGGCCTCGACGCATCCGGGCGAGGCCTTTCTCGGACAAATCATGGAACCGTGCGGGAGGGGAATCGAGGGCCTGAGCGCCTTGGCAAGCCTGCTGTCGCGCGAAAAGCCACGGGTCTTCAGGCCACTGGTGCCCTCGAACCTGCGCCTCGGGACGCAGCCGGACATCATTGGCGTGCGCCTGGGCGAATTGGATGGCAAGTCGGTGGCTCCGTCCCTTGTCTTGCTGAATGGAGAGGTTGTCATCGACAAGGCGCGAGAGATCGCACGTCCCGGACGCGGATTCTGGCATTTTGCGTGAATCCCCGCTGCCATGGCCACGGATGGAATCACTCCGCAACCGAGCGTGCCCGCCGCACGACGTGGTCGCCATGGCGTGACGCGAGCGCGTCGATCGCCGACATCAACCGGGCGGTCTTCTTGTTGGTGGCGGACTCCATCAACAAGTCCGTCTGGCCCCCGGCTCCGGCAAAGCTGGAGGAGGAAATGCCCACCAGCCGCAGCGCCCGGCCGGGATCGCGCTTTTCCTGAAGCAGCGCGAACGCCACCGATGCGATGGCGAGATCGTCGCGCACGGGAATGGACAGGGTCCTCGCGGCGGTATGCGTCTCGAAGTCATCGTAACGATACTTGATCGCGATGGTCGATGCCGCGATTTCCTCGGCGCGAAGACGACGGGCGACTTTCTCCGCGAGGGCAAACAGGATGGCCTGGAGGCGATCCAGGTCGGTGATGTCCGAATCGAATGTCTCCTCCGCGCCGAGGGACTTCCGGTCGGACTGGGGTTCGACAACCGACGTTCCAATCCCGTGGGCAGCGTCGTGCAGCACTTCTCCGTTGCGGCCAAACAGACGGACCAACTCAACCCGGCCCAAACGCTGCAAGTCGCGCACATGGCGTACACCCAAGGTCCGGAGTCGCTCTTCCGTGCGCTTGCCGACGCCGGGAATCTCGCCAACGGGCAGGGGCGCAAGAAACTCGCTCTCGTTTCCCATGGGGACCCAGAGGAGTCCCTTGGGCTTGCAGAGCGACGAGGCGATTTTCGCGACCATCTTGCTGCTTGCCGCCCCGACGGAACAGGGGAGCCTTGTGCCGCGAAGGATCTCCTCGCGAACGCGATGTGCGGCGGACAGCGGTGGCCCCCACAGGCGTTCGGTCCCGGTCATGTCCAGGTACCCCTCGTCCTGGCTCGCCATCTCCACGAGGGGCGTGAAGCGCTGGAAAATCTCGAGGATCTTCTCGGCAAAGTCACCGTAGCGATCGAAGTTGCCATGCACAAACACCGCGGACGGACACAAGCGCGCGGCCGTGGCCGCGGGCATGGCACTGCGCACACCGAATCGCCGTGCCTCGTAACTGGCAGAGGAGACAACTCCCCGCCCGGCCGGGTTGCCGCCGACGATCACCGGTTTGCCGATGAGCGAGGGATCGCGCAGGCGCTCCACGGAAACGTAGAAGGAGTCCATGTCGACGTGGAGGATGGGGCGCTGGGTGGACATGCGGCGCTCGCGACGAAAGATAGGCGAAACGTTAGCGCGCCCGGGGAGAGTTTCAATCGGAAACCCGGGGCGTCACGTCTGGGGTCAGAACATTCTCAAAGCCCTCAGGGCGTTTTCAAGGGCGCGAGATCCCGTGCCACTCTCTTGGGCGCGAGGCGGCGGCGACTGAGGCGTATTGGCCATACGTCGAGGATGCTGCCGTTGAGGGAGCCGCCGCCGAGCAGCAACGAAGAGATCGTGACTTTGAGAACGCCCTGCGTCTGGGATTGCGCCCCAAACGACCCGCCAGACCTCTCTTCCCATGCCAATCGAAC
>CAYTRP010000143.1:6145-8162 GCA_964440195.1 uncultured Candidatus Sumerlaeota bacterium | reverse complement strand
TTCCCTTTATACTTTATACTTCATCCTTTGTCTTTCATCTTCTCCACCGCTTCCCACACGATGTCTGGATCGAACCCGCGTCGTGCGAGGTAGGCGGCGGCGGCTTGGCGGCGCTTGCGGGGGTCGCTGGGTTCCGAGCGCCTGCTCCACTTTTCCAGGAGCGCGCGGGCGGACTCGGCCTGGTGCGCGGGATCCTCCGCCGGGGCCATGACCTCGTCGATAACCTCGCGCGCCACGCCGCGTTGGGCGAGCTTTTGCCGCACCAGCAGCGGCCGCTCGCGGGCACCCTGCACGCGCGCCTCCACGACCTGCTTCGCGTAGGCCGCGTCGTCGAGGTAGCCCATCCCCGCGATGCGCTCCAACACCTCCTCCACCACGTCGGCGGGAAAGCGCGCGCCGCGCAGGGCGCGTTTCAACTCAGCACGCGAATGCGGCCGCCGCGAGAGGCGGTCCCACGCCCGCGCACGGCAGCGCCTCGCCTGGTCACCGCGCACCACGGCCGCGAGGTGCCCATGATCCACCTCCATCCCGCTGAAGAGGCCCTCGGCGAGCACCGTCTCCTCGGACAGCTCCAATGCGGGCGCGTCGTCGTCGAATTCGGCGCGCCAGATGCCTGTGCGGCGGGGTAATTTCTTCAGTGTCGCAATCTTCATGGTGGGCGATCCTCGGGGGCCGTGCCATTGGGTGGTGCCGCCTATCTTCGTTGCCCCTCGCGAGTGGGGATGCCAGTGTGCGGACGAGAAACGTAATCCACCCATGTCGGGGTCTTCGACCATGCGCAAAGTGAGATTGGGATCATCGAACCTCGAAGTCAGCGTCATTGGCTTTGGTGCCTGGGCCATTGGAGGTTCGGGATGGAGCTATGCCTGGGGACCACAGGACGACCAGGACTCCATCAACGCCATTCATGCGGCCCTGGATGCGGGGATCAACTGGATCGACACGGCGCATGTGTATGGTCACGGGCACAGCGAGGAAGTGGTGGGGCGGGCGATCCGGGGCCGACGCAACGATGTCATCGTCGCGACAAAGTGCGGGCTGCTCAAGGGGAACGACGGCACGGTGGTGCCATGCCTGAAGAAGAACTCCGTGCGCGAGGAATTGGAGGGGTCGCTGCGACGGCTGGGAGTGGACGCGATCGACCTGTACCAGATCCACTGGCCCAACCCCGAGGAGGACATCGAGGAGGCATGGACCGTGCTGGCCGACGCGCGGGAGAAGGGTCTCGTGCGCGCGATCGGCGTGTCGAACTTCAACGCGGCGCAGATGGAGCGCCTGGCACGCATCGCGCCGGTCCATTCGCTGCAGCCGCCTTACTCCATGTGGCGGCGCGCCATCGAGTCCGGGATCCAGCCCTTCTGCCACAAGCACGACATCGGAATCGTGGCCTACTCGCCCATGGTGAGCGGCTTCCTGACCGGGAAGCTGAGCGCGGCGTGGGTGAAGTCGCTGCCCGAGGATGATTGGCGCCGCGACAACGTGAATGTGAAGGAGCCGGCGCTCTCGGCGAACATCGCGTTCGTCGAGGGCACGATTCGCCCCATCGCCAAGACCCACAAAGTCGGCGTCGGCGAGATCGCCATCGCGTGGACGCTGCGCGGCGGCGGCATCACGAGCGCCATCGTGGGCGGTCGCGCACCCAAGCAGGTCAAGGAGACGTCGCGGGCCGCCGCGGTGACGCTCTCGACCGATGAATTGCAGGCCATTGAAAACGGCCTGAAGGTGCGCGCGACAGCGATTGGCGAATGAGCGGCGCGATCTCCATCATCCGCGTGACGGACATCCACCTGCGCCGGTCGGGCACGACGATCCTCGACGGCATCTCGTGGACCGTCGAACCCGGCCAGCATTGGGCGCTGCTCGGTGCCAACGGCAGCGGAAAGACCACGCTGCTGAAGGTCATCACGGGTTACGAGTGGCCAAGCACCGGGAGCGTGGAGGTGCTCGGCGAGCGCTTCGGCGAGTGCAACATCCCCTTGCTGCGCCGACGGATCGGGTGGGCCAGCAGCGCTCTGCT
>CAYTRP010000143.1:0-6135 GCA_964440195.1 uncultured Candidatus Sumerlaeota bacterium | reverse complement strand
CCGACGACGCGCCCGCCCTCGAGATCGTCGTGACGGGGTTCGACGCGGCGTTGTCCTCGCAGTACCACGCGTACACCGAGGTGGAGCTGGAGGCGGCGGCGCATGCGCTGGAGCGCGTGGGCGCGGCGCGCATCCTGCGGCGTTCCTATGGCGTGTTGAGCCAGGGGGAACGCCAACGCGTGCTGCTCGCGCGGTCATTGGTGCATCACCCGGGGTTGCTGATCCTCGACGAGCCGTGCGCGGGCCTTGATCCGCGCGCGCGCGAGGAGTTCCTCGACGACGTGGAGGCGCTGTTGCAGGCCGCCGGTGCGCCGACGTTGATCCTCGTGACCCACCACATCGAGGAAATCCGCCCGTCCATCGCCCGGACGCTGGTGATTCGGGATGGGAAGGTGCTGGCGACAGGGGCGACGGCGGAGGTGTTGAACGCGGAGGTGTTGGGAACGGCATTTGCGGGAGAGTGCGAGGTGCACAAGCGCGGGGAGCGGTACTTGTTGGATTGGAAGTGGAACTGAATGGAGAATTGCAGTCTAAAGTAGCTGGGGCATCTTGCCAATGTCGTTCAATGGTGTGTGCATCCGTGTGTACGATCACGCTTCGATTTTTTTCCACAACCCCTTGCCCGGATCATGCCCCAACGGGGCATCGTAAAATAGCCGTGGGTTGACGCGCGTCGGTTTTTTGACGCGCGGCTATCCACGGTCAGGTCGCCCAAAACCCCTACCGCGAAGCGGTTGCGTAAGGATTCCGCCAGGGCGCCTTGCCGCAAGTCCGCCGCTTTTTACGCAACCGCTTCGCGGTAGAAATGCCTCGCCCGCCAACCCCGGGTAGCGCCCCTCGATAAAGCTCGAGGTGCGCTACCCGGGGCTAGGTTATGGAATCCCATTGGGATTCATTGGCATGACAACACTTATGAGGCGCAAAACCACTGAACGGCATTGGCATCTTGCCCCAGACCGGCCAGCTTCAGGATTTTGCAGCCGTGACGGAGTGGCAGGAGATAGTAATGGGCAAGATGCCCATTCTACTTTGGTTTCATGGGCGATGCCCATCGCTTCGTCGGGCGGGAGGGTCCCGGACTCAGCCGAAGCCGACGTTGTGGTCGCGCAGGACGAGGCCGGAGGGGATCTTGGGGTGGAAGTTCACGGAGTAGTGCGGCAGCAGCTCGCCGTTCTCCGCGATGGCGAGGATCTCTTCCTTGTCCACGGGGTTCATGAAGAACGCCACGCAGCCCTTGCGGCGCTGCAACAGGTCGAGCGCCTCGCGCGCATCGGAACGGTAGAAGATGTCGTCCTCGTCCAGTTCCACGTCGGGATTGCCGATCCAACCGCGCGTGATGACGTAGTTGTGCAGGATGACGGAGTCCATCGCCTTGAGGGACGCGGACATCGTCTCCTCCTCGATCATCTGGTCGAGGCCGGCGTCCTTCTTGAGCGACAACTGCCACGCGCGGCCATTGGGCAGCGCCATGACAAAGCGCGTCTTGGCCTGGCGGTTGGCGCGAACCTTGTCGCCGACCGTGGCGGCGGCCTTGTCGAGGTCCTTCATGTTGAGCTTGAATTCGGTGATGTTGAAGTATTCCTCGAGGTCCTCGATGACCTCGTCCATGTTGGTGTCGAGGCCCAGCTCGCGGGCGAGCACGCGGTGGAAGGGCGCGGTGAGCAGCGTCTCGTCCTCGGCGCGCTGGAGGAACATCAGGACGAAGTCATAGGGCTGGCGGCCATCGCGCCGGCCGGTCATCTCCCGCATTTCGTCGCGATACTTCAGCGCCGTCTCGTAGCGATGGTGCCCGTCCGCGATAAACAGGCGCATGGGCTTCATGGCCTCGTGGATCTTGAGGATCGGCTCCTTCTTGTGGAGCATCCACAGGCGGTGCGTCATGCCGTCGGGGGTCTTGAACTCCTCGGTGGGAGGGACCTTCTTTGTCGCCTCGTCGAGCACCGCCTCCACGGCGGCCTCCTTGTCGCGGTACAGGATGTGCAGCGGGCTCTCGTTGACCTGCACGGTGCGGATGAGGCGCAGGCGGTCCTGCTTGGGGGAGTCGAAGGTCATCTCCAGCGGACGCGTCTTGCCGCTGCGAAAATCCATGAGCTTGACGAGACCGAAGAAGCCAATGCGGCGCAGGGGCTTGTCCGCACCCTCGGGGGTGAACGTCTGCTCGTACACGTAGAGGCACTTGCGCTGCTCGTCGGCCAGCACGTTCGTGGACTTCCACTCGCGATAACACTCCTGCGCCCGCGTGTACCGGTTGTTGGCATCGTCGTCGCTGGGGGTCTCATAGCCCAGTACCAGGCGGATGATATTGTAGGCATGGCGCTCGTGCAGGGCCTTCTGCTCGTCCGCACGAACCGTGTCGTAGGGGGGGCAAACCAGATCGCCGAGCGTGAAATCCTTGTTCTGGGTGTTGTATCGTGTCCCGGCAAAGGGAAGAACTTCCGCCATGAATGGCCTCTTTTGCTGGCGATTTGACTGATCAGCCCCCCCGGGCGGGAAAACCCGGCCCGCAGGGAGCGGAAGGGTTCTGGAGGGGGGTGCGGGCTGTCAACCCCAAGCGAGGCGCTTTCAGCGTGCCGCGTTCCGAGTTCCGAGTTCCAAGTTCCGTTTCGGGCTGGAGAAATCACAACGCGGAACGGCTCTTTAGACTTCGATTCCCAGCGACCAGCACAAAATCGCCTTGATGGCGTGCAGCCGGTTCTCGGCCTGGTCGAAGGCGCGGCAGCGGGGGCCGTCCATGACCTCGTCGGTGATCTCCAACCCGCGCTTGGCCGGCATGTCGTGCAGCACGAAGGCATGCGCGGGGGCGAGGTCCAGGATCTCCTGGTTGATCTGGTAATTCTGGAACGCCTTCTTGCGGATCATCGCCTCGGCTTCGTAGCCCATCGATGTCCAGATGTCCGTGTACAGGACATCGGCGCCCAGCGCGGCCTCCCGCGGGTCGCGCACGAGGCGGATCGTCTTTTCGGCCTTGGGGTTGAGGTTCCGCACCATCTCCCACACCGTCATGCGCGGGTCGTAGTTGTGCGGGATGGCCATGACCATCTCATTGTCGAAAATCGCCGCCATGAACATGAGCGAGTTGCAGACGTTGTAGCCGTCGCCGACCCAGCCGAGGCGGAACCCGTCGATGGTGCCGTGGTGCTCGAGGATGGTGAGGTAGTCGGCGATGATCTGTGTCGGATGTTCAAAATCCGAAAGGGCATTGATGACGGGGACGGTCGACCACCCGGCCAGCTCCTCGAGCGTGGGGTGGTAGAACACGCGCGCGGTGATGACCTGCACCCAGCGGCAGAGGTTGCGCGCGAGGTCGCTGATGGACTCGCGCTCGCCGAGCTTGCCGATCTCGCCGGCCTGGAGGTTGATCGCGTGGCCGCCGAGCTGGAACATGCCCGTCTCGAAGGAGCAGCGCGTGCGCAACGAGGGCTTTTCGTAGATGGCGGCGAGGGTCTTGCCGTCGAGGTGGGCGGGCTCGCGGCGGTTGGCGGCCAGCGCCGCGCGCGAGGCGGCCTTGAGGCGCTGGGCCATGCCGATGATCTCGCGCAGGTCCTCGCGCGAGAGGGCGCTGATGGCAAGAAAGTGACGGTAGGCGGGCTTGGTCATGGAGGAGGCCGGGGGGAAAGGATGAAGGGTTTGAACAACCGGGGACATGGGCAACGGGGATCTCGGCCGCGCGTCGCCCGTGGGGGGCGTCCGCCCGCGCGTCCGTTATTCGATGAAGCGCTTGGAGAAGACGAAGGTGCGCGCGCGGCGCTCGCTGTAGTTCTCGTCGCCTTCCTTGAGGCTGGTGATCTGGACGCCGGGGCCGGCGGCCTCGATGTACTTGCCGTCGCCGAGGTAGATGCCCGTGTGGGAAATTGTCCCCCCTCTGCCCACGAAGTACACCGTGTCTCCGCGCTGCATGGAGCCGCGATGCCAGCGCGTGCCCGTCAGCGTCCCCACCAGCGCCTGTTGGTCGCTGTCGCGCGGCAGGCTGATTCCAACGGTCCGAAACGACGTCTGGACGAGGCCCGAGCAATCGATGCCCTCCAGCGACCGGCCGCCCCACACGTAGGGCGTGCCCATCAGGCTGTGGGCCGTGGCAAGCGCGGCCTCGGTGGTGCCCGGTGTGTCGTGCGCGATCGCCACGGAGTCGGGGGGCAGATGGACGCGCCCGCCAGCCGGAAGGACGACGGCCACCATGCCGTCGGGGGACTGTTCCTCCTCAAGGAAGAGGACGGCCCCCGCGGGGAGCACGGTCCCCTCGGGGGTGGTCTCGTTGCGGAGCAGGCGCGCGCGGCGCTCGCGATTGCGGGTGTCAAAGTCCCCGGCGTTGACGCGCACGATGTTGCTTTCGTGGAGGTGCCCCACGTACCCCTCATTCCCCATCGCCAACAGGAAGCCGTCCTTTTCGGCGCGAAGAAGAAAGACCGGATCGCCCATGAGGCCGACGGTGACGCGCTCGCTCCCCTCGCGGGGTTCGGCCCAGTAGGGCGCGGCGGTGACGGCGACAAAGCCGAATTTCGCCTCGCCGAGGTTCGCACTCGGCAACACCTCAATCGCCTCGTCGCCGACCTGGATGCCCAAGGCGCCGAGGAACTGGAGAAGCGCGGCGCGGTTTTCCTCGAACCCGACGTAGCCCGCGAGGGCCACGGTGCCGTCCTGCTGCCCGGTGGCCTGCACCTTGAAGGGGAACAGGCGCGGGTCGTCCATGAACTCGCTGGGGAAGAAGTCCACGTAGGCCTGGGCCCGTTCGGGCCGGCCGTTGAGCGTGGGCTCGATCTTGGCGGCGGAGCGCTGGAGGCGCGATTGGGCGCGCTGTTCCCACGATTGCCCCGTGTCCTCGCCGCGGCGGATCTCCCCCTCGGCTTCCTCGGGAGAAGTGGGATTCACATCCGCCCACCCGGGCGCCAAAGCACCCGCCAACACGAGGGACAACAACACAGGGGTCAGGAGGCAACGCATGGGAGTGACAACCTGCTTTCTCAAGGAGATGGCAAAGCTTCACCCCCGCCCGGCTGCCGGGGCAACCACGGACACGACCCAAGGCCACCCACCCGTATGGGGGGATTTCCCTCATCCTTCGGACTCCAGACTGTAAGGTTTGATTTGGAGGTGCGGGTGGGAGTTGAACCCACGAATAAAGCTTTTGCAGAGCTTCCCCTTAACCACTTGGGTACCGCACCCCGGGGATGGGGAGAGTGGCCAAGGGGGCGGGTCGCGTCAAAGGGAAAACGGGGGTGTCAAGGTAAGCGGCAGGTACATGGTGCCCCCCTGCTGTGGGGGGTAGCTGGGAGATGACTGCGTTGTTGGGGCCGGATGCGGGGCCATGTGCTCGAGCATCGTTGGGAGTTGGACCCTCGCTGGAGGCTTTGGCCCATGGACCGGCGCCCCCACCAGCGCGCGCGGCCTGGGGGCGATGGAGACGCGCGCTCACGCCTCCCGCTTGAACTGGCCGGGGTTCACGGAACCGTCAAACTCATTTGAATAGACCATTGTGTCGTCGGAAAGCCGCAGCGCGAAGCGCAGCCGGGTTTTTTGCGTACCTTCGTAGTGCGGGGCGGAGAATTCCCAATAATGGTCCGCCCCAAGGAACACACGGTGATAGCTGTTGCCGCAAAAACTCCACGGCTTGCGCTCGATCGGAAGCCACATGCCCTCCTCATTCATTGCCTCCTGCACGATGTCCAGTTGGCTGTCAGTGGCGTCGAACGCCAGGAGGCTCCCCGTGCGGTTGACGAGCACGAGGCGCATGTCGCCCGCCCGCTCGACGCCGGGCTGCGCAAGGAGATACAGGCCGCTGCCCTGGCAGTCCTCGCTCACCTTGCGCGTGGCGTTGGTGCTTTTGCCGAAACCGCCGAGCGCCTTCGTGTCGAACGCCTGCGTCGCGGCGGAATAGCGGCTGGCCGTCATCTCCCCGGCGTGGGTGAAATTTCGCGCGTCGGGGTTTTCCCGCGCATCGTCGGGCGGCGCCGCGATCACCTGCTCGACGTGTCGCTTGCCAGAGGGTACCGATTTGAAATCGCTGAAGCTGTACTTGATCGTCCGGAACAAGCCGGCCGGTGCGTCGTCGTGCGCGAAAAGAAACAGCAGCACAAGAATCGCCAGCGGCACGGTGAGGATTCCGCCGACCTGAATGCCGCGCGTGAGAGTCTTCATGAG
>CAYTRP010000142.1:3635-8216 GCA_964440195.1 uncultured Candidatus Sumerlaeota bacterium | reverse complement strand
CTTGATCATCACGGGGGAACAAGCCCATCGTTCACTTGACATCATGGAAGACGTCTTGATGGAAGTCTCCCGATGAACGGGACCGTCCTCGAAGACAGGCACGCCCGTATCATGGGGGTGGTGCGCGAGGAAGCCGCCGCCGCGCGCGACTTCCTTCTTCGGCTCCTTGCCTTCCCCTCGCTGCCGGGGCGCGAGGCGGAGGCCATGGTTTTTGTGGAGCAGGCCCTCAAGGACGCCGGGTGCATCACGCGCCGGGTTTCTTTCCCCAAGGAGTTTCAAGCCGATCCCGAGTATTCGACGCCCATCGAAGGACTCAAGTACGAGGGACGCTGGAATCTCCATGCCACCACCTCCTTCGGAGGCGAACGACGAACGATCTTTAACACGCACGTGGATGTCGTGCCACCGAGCAGGGGACAGGACAGGGCCTTCGAGCCCCAAGTTGCCGGTAACCGCGTCATCGCGCGCGGCGCCTGCGACGCCAAGGGACAGGTCGCCGTCCTCTATCTCTTGGCGCGCGTGATGAAGCACCTCGCTCCCCATCAGGTCAGGGGGATGGATCTGCACATCGTGGTCGAGGAGGAGAACGGCGGGAACGGAACCCTGGGGATGGTCAGGGCAAACCTCCGGGGAGACGAAGCCGTGGTCCTTGAACCCAGCCGTCTTCGCTTGCTGACAACCGTGCGCGGTGCCGTTTGGTTCCGTTTGCGAATCAATGGCAGGGCCAGCCATAGTGGCCAGGCGGCAAAGGGCATGAGCGCCCTCAACCTCGCCATCGAGGCCAAGTCGGTACTCGAAGGCTATCATGCGGACTTGCTTGAAGAGTCCCGATGCGACGAACGATTCGCCAGCTTCGCGAACCCAATGCCGTTGACCTTCGGAAGACTTCGGAGCGGTGAGTGGCCCGCCATGACGCCGGACGAGGCCATCCTGGAGGGCGTCATGGGATTCCTGCCCAACCGAACCCGCGACCAGGTCATTCTCGGAATGAAGGAAGCGCTTCTGCGAGAGGGCTCCCCGGATTTGGCCGCCAACCATGCCATGAGCTTCATGTACCGCCACGACTGCCACGCGATATCGCCCGAGGCTCCCCTTGTGGCCTCTCTACAGGCCGCCATCGCCCAGGCAGGTCTCTCCCCGGAACTCGGCGCCATGCCCGCCTCCTGCGATTCATGGTTCTACAGCAACCTCATGGGCATTCCCACGGTCGTTTTCGGAGCGGGGGATCTGGCAGTGGCCCACACGGTTGACGAACATTTGGAGCTTGGCCAGATCGAAGTCGCCGCCGGCATTCTGGCACATCATCTCTGCTCGGCCTGATCCCCGGCGGGCCAATCGTCACAGGACATGGTACTTCTCCCAAACCTCGTCCATCGTCCGTCCCTGCCGGAGTTCCTCCCTCACGGCAGTCTCCACTTCCGCGCGCTCGAGGGCCTTCGCGATCACTTCATCCTCCGCCTCGCGAGGGATGACGACGATGCCGTCCATGTCGGCAAACACAATCTGCCCCGCCTCGATGCGGCGTCCGCCAATCTCCACGGGGCATCCGTAGTCAACCACGCGCACCCGTCCCGTTGTGTCGACTGGCGAGATGCCGCGACAAAACAGCGGAAAGTCCATCGAGAGGATCTTGCGTCCATCGCGCGAGAATCCATTCACCAGCGCTCCGGTGCCACCGACCTTGCGAACGCGCGTGGCGCTCAATTCGCCAAAGATGCCCGGTACCAGGGGGACGCGCCCCGTCGCGATCAGAAGCTGGCCCGGTTGCATGCCGTCCATCGCCTTGATGGCCAGCTCGTAGGGATTCTCCGTCCGGTCATCGAAGTCGTTCAGCAACGTCCACGCGCGCCCCACGGCCACCATGCCCGGATGCAGCGGCGCGATCCCCAGCGAGGGATCCACCACCTGATCCCTGAAGCCCATCTCGTCAAGAATGTCGGACACAGCCCCCGCGTACAGAACATCGGACATCTTCTGAAAGAGTGCCAGCTCGCTTCCGGCTTCGCTCATCGCCTTTTCTCCTCGACTGTGATGGGCTTATTTTGCCGATTGAAAACGCGTTTGCAAATGGTAATGTTCCCTCCCGGGCAAAAAACTGCGCCCACGCCCCCAATGCCCTCAAGCACCGATCCCCAGACCCTGTTTGGAGAAGAACGTGGACCTTCAACAGCGAGTAAGTGACCTCGGGATTATCCCGGTCATTGCCGTCGATGATTCAGCCGACATCCTTCCCATTTGTCAGGCGCTCGATCGCGGCGGCCTTCCCGTCGCCGAGATCACCTTCCGCACCGAGGCAGGGAGGGAAGCCCTCAAGCTCGCCGCCCGGAACTTTCCCCACTTCCTCATCGGGGCGGGAACGGTCACGCTGCCCGAAGAGGTGGATGCCGCCCATGCCGCCGGGGCGGCCTTCGCGGTCGCTCCCGGAACGAATCCGTCCATCCTTGCAAGGGCACAGGGCCTTGGGCTTCCCTTCTTCCCCGGAGTCTGCACTCCCACGGACATCGAGCTCGCGCTGTCCGCCGGGGCGCGCCTTCTCAAGTTTTTCCCCGCGGAGGCCATGGGAGGCCTCACGCTCCTGAATGGGTTGTTCGCGCCCTATCGCCACCGGGGGATAGCCTTCATCCCCACGGGGGGCATCAAGCCCTCGAATCTGGCGGAGTATCTCCGGTGCCCCGCCGTGAAGGCCATCGGCGGCACGTGGCTCGTGACATCCGACCTGTTGAAGAAGCGCGCCTTCGATGCCATCGAACAGCTCACCCGCGAGGCCGTCGAAATTCGACGCTCCGCGTGAGCGGCCACATCGCGACAGCCGAGTCGCCGAAGAGGGCACTCCCATCAGATATACCTGTGTTCAGGTCAGGCTGAAGGGCGGACAAACGCTTTCATCGTGCCGTGTTCTGAAGACGCCTCGGTTGTCGGGCGGACGCGGTAGCCACCGACGGCAGCCGGGATGATGACGGTTTCCGCATAATGCCAAGGCAGGGGCTCGAAGGCATCGGTTGGGCTTTCGATGATCAGATGATCTCCCTCCACCAGCGTCATCACGTTCAGGTTCCCCTGCGTGTCGTGCGGGACAGGGCCTTTGAACCAATGACGACGCGTCTCGATAAACTCCAACGCATGCAGACCGGTGTGCTCCTCGCGCCATCCTTCCCCTTCGGCGATGGGCACGATATGATTGATCAACTCATCCTTCACCCACGACGTCGTGCGGGCCGCGTCAAGCACCTGCTCGCCATGGTCGATGTGCGTTGGGCGCGGACGCCCATCCAATCCCAGCCGTCCCCAATCCCACAATTTGAACGTGAAGATATACGGTGTCGCGCTGATCTCCAACACGAGCGACCCGGCTCCCGAACAATGAATCGTGCCGGCGGGAATGAGAAAATGATCGTGCTTCTTTGCGGGGAAACAGTTGACGTGGCGATCGTCGGGAAATGGCCCGTCACCCTTGGCCGCCGCGCGCAGATCCGCAAACAGGGCTTCTTTGTCGGCATCTTCCTTGAGCCCAAGATAGACGGTGGCCCCCGGCTCCGCATCCAGGATGTAGTAGCTCTCATCCTGCGTGTAGGCCATTCCGAACGCCCTGCGGATGTAGTCGTCCGTGGGATGGACCTGAAGGCTGAGGTTCCCGCCCCCGATCGTGTCGAGGAAGTCCGTGCGGATCGGGAACTCGGCCCCGAAACGCCGATAGACATCATCACCCAACAATTCTCGCGGATGAAAGAGCACCAGGTTGATGGCGGGGCTCTCGACGATCACGCCATCAAAATCGAAGAGAACGCTATTCTCTTCCGGGACGCAGTCAAAGCACCAGCCATAGTTTGCGACCGAGCGATCCAGATCGCAAACCGCCTTCATCCATTGTCCACCCCAGGGAGCAGGATCGAAGAATGGCACCACTCGAAAGGGGCGCGACACCGCGTGGGCCATTGCTTTCCGGTACGCGTCGCCATCCACCAACCGCGGATCGTCGGATTGGGTGGTGTCCAACACAAAATCCGCCCTGGGCATGGCGCGCAACTTCAATCGGTCCGCCACTCGCCAATCGACGAAAAATGCCTGCTTGTAGAGCAACGGCCATCGTTCGCCAAAATTGTCCACCCCAAGGTTGCACGCCTTCCCGCGACGAAAGCGCAACTGCGCCTCCCACCGTGGCAGGTCGGCATAAATGGTCATGCCCTCTTCGGAGAGAAGGCTCGCGCCCGTCCCGACAATTAGTACGACACCTTGATTGTGCGTGGCGACCTGGCCGCGAATCTCCGCCTGCCGGGCCAAATCGACAAATTCCCCGATCTCAAGAGAGTTCATGAAGCCGAAGACAGGATCGTCGGTGACGTATGGCCGCACCATCGCACGAATGTCGGCAGCGGGGCGAAGCATCTCATTCGCATCGATGACAAGCGATGGTTCAAGCGAGGCCGCGAGCGTCTCGCGAATTTCCCGGTCATTCACGCCCGGATAACACTCCACCGCGATCACGCGGGGACTCTTCTTCATGAGGACGCGAATGACATCGGCCCAGCCGCGCGCGGCCTTGCCGGCGGAGGAGGGAATGGGGATCCTTGGGAAACGGTCGTA
>CAYTRP010000142.1:0-3625 GCA_964440195.1 uncultured Candidatus Sumerlaeota bacterium | reverse complement strand
CGTGCGATTCATGCGGCTCTCGAGGGGGTATTGGGTTCCTTGCTTCTTGCCCGGGGCTGTGCGGCGCCATCCGGGTGTCGGGTCGCGCGGATCTTGGCCCGCTCCCATGCGACAAATCAAACCGGCGCATGGTCTGCGGGGCGGCTTCAACAGTCGGTGCCTGCGCGCCGCTGGGTCCCAAACATCCAGGCGTGCGTGCCAAGCGACCTCGGCAAGGATATCGCCGCCGCCGGGCGCCGCAAGCACATCCGCCAAGCCGGGCACGGTATTTGGCACACGGGTGCAAGGCCGGCAAACCTCGCCTCGCCCCACGAGTGGTGGAGAACTTTTGTCCCACCCCCCATCGCGATGTCCCATTCAAGATTCTCCAGCTTGCGGCGGGGGATCCCCTGCACGTCGGATTTCAGGGCGGGTCGTGACCAATCAATTTGACTCGCGTTCAACCCGCAAGCTTCAATTCCAGGCAGAAAAACACCCGGTCAGTATCCCTCTATGAGTGAGATTGTCCGCTTTCCCCTTCGTGTCTCCGCCAAGAAAGCGCTCGGTGTGCTCAAGGCGTTGAGCAATGAATCGCGCATTCGCATCATGTGCCTGCTCGCCAGGGAACCCCTCGGCGTCTCCGAAATCGCCCGCCTGATCGGGGTCTCCCAGCCGACCGCCACCGTGTACATCCAGCAACTGGAAGAAGCCGGCCTGATTTCCTACCGGTTTGTCAAGACTCCCCAAGGCGTGCAGAAGATTTCGTACACCCTGTACGACTCGATCCAGGTTGATTGGGGGGGCGAAGAGGAAACAGACGTCGCGGAAGAATTCGACGTCAACATGCCCGTCGGCCACTACGCCATGATCGAGTGCGCCGGCCGCAGCCTGATGGCCAGCAAGGGGCGCATCATCGCCTCCACCGACGATATCAGCCGCTTTTTCAACCCGGTGCGCATGGAAGCCGAACTGCTCGTCCTCGACGAGGGCAAGGTCCGCTATCTCTTTCCCTACAACGTGCCGCACAACCACCTCGTCCAGTCTCTCAAGCTATCCATGGAAGTCAACGTGGCCTATCCCGGTCCGGGGTGCGCCACCCGTCTGGATCTTCGCATCAACGGACGGGAACTTGGCCTCGTCACCATCGATGCCGCGCACAGCGTGGGGCGGACCTCGCCACTTCCCGACTGGCTCCCCCAGAAACTGGCCTCCTCCGGGCGATTGCTGCAAGTCGAGATCGGTCTCGCGGAAACGCTCCTCAACTCCCAGCCGCTCGCCGATCTCACCATCGAAGGTCTGGGGCTGACGCCCATGAAGCCCCTGGAAGTCGTCCTGTCCGTTGGGAGCGACGGCTGCAAGCCCGCTGGATTGATCATCTTTGGCAAGGGCTATGGCATGTACAAGCAGGACTTCAGGGCCACCATCGCCTATCGGCGGATGGTTGAGGAAACACCCAAGAGGAAAAGAAAATGACCCACAAGGGGCCCAACAAGATCCTGTGTCTGCTCGAACAGGGAATCGACCATCCCATCGAGCGGCGGATTCTCAATGGTCTGAGATCAGCCATTGGGGAACGTCGCTACGAGATGGTGAGCGGAGTGATTCCCATCGATCCGCGCGCGGAGACACTCCGGCTCGTCAAGATGCTGGGATCGAGCCTTGCCGGTATCGCCATCCAACCCTATCGCCCCAACCGCGAACTAGCCGAAGTTCTGCTCGCTCCACCCATCTCAACCATCCCGCATATCATGATCGGCCATTACTACGATCACCTTTCCATCAGTACCTGCGTGATCGACAACTACGGCGGGATGTACGCCGCCACGGAGTTGCTGCTCAAGCATGGCCGTCGCCGGCCTGCTTTTCTCGGGGAGATCAGCATGAGCAGCACCGAGCACGAGCGTCACCTCGGATTCTGCATGGCTTGTCTCCACCGGGGCATCGCCGTGCCGGCGGACTGTTTCATCGACCTGTATCACGAGAATGATCTCAAGGCGCGCCTTGAACGCATCTTCGCAAGTCCAGATCCCCCCGATGCGTTCGTCTGCCTCCACGATGGCTTGGCGGTGAAGTTGTTGCGCGTCCTTCGATCCCTTCACATTGCCGTTCCCGACCGCGTCTCCGTCATCAGCTTCGGCGATGACATGGATCTCGCCGAAGCCAGCGACCCGCCGCTCTCGACGGCCGTTCACCCTGCCGAAACCATGGGTTCCATCGCCGCGCACCAACTGATCAACTCCGTGGAGGGACTGATTCCGGAATCGCCAACCCTGTGGGTGCTGCCGGTGGGCATTCATCGCAGGAAGAGTTGCGGGACGCTCGCGACGATGGCTCGGGATTCACCCATCGAGCCCGTGCCATTCTCCGGGTTTGCCGGCGTGAGCATCACGCTGGAGCAAGCGCGCATCGCGGCAAGACGCAAGGGACGCTAGCGAATCGCGCCCTGGGTGACCCCCGCCACGTAGTATTTCATGCCGAATGCGAACACGATGATCAGCGGAACCGCTCCGATCGCGTAACCCGCCATCATGGGGCCGATCTGCAGGTTTCCGTCCGCCACAAAGCGCGTGACACCCACGCCAAACATTTGCCTGGTCGAATCGGAGATCGTGACCAGGGGCCAGATATAGTCGTTGTATACCCCGATAAACTGGATCATGGCGACCGCCACGAGGATGGGAATGGAAAGCGGGATCATGATGCTCCACAGGATGCGCAGCTCGCCGGCACCCTCAATCCGCGCCGCCTCCAGCAGTTCCGTCGGGACCGACGCAAAGAACGTGCGGAAGATATAGATCCCGAAAAGCTGGCCCCACGCCCATCCCGGCAGGATCATTGCCCACCAGGTGTTCAGCAGGCCGCTCCCACCCTCGCCCCACATGTTGTTTCCGCCCACAAACGGGAACTCCTTCACCCACAGGTACATCGGAATCAGTGTCAGCACGCCCGGGATGAAGAGAAGCGAGATCACCGCCGCGAACAGCGTGTCCCGCCCAGGAAACACCAGTCGCGAAAATGCATAGCCCGAGAGCGTGGAGAGGACCAATACGCCGCCGACCACAAGGCCGGAGACGACGAGGCTGTTCAACATGTAGGGGGACAGGTATGTCCATGCCTGGGCGTAGAACTCGGGATGGAACCCCCTCGGCAATCTCCACAGGTTCTGGACGACCTCCCCCGGTTCCTTCTGGGAAAGGTTCAGGGTCATGCCAATGGGCACCAGCGACAGGATCGCCAGAAGGATCAGGGCCGTCAGCATGATGGCGGTTGCCAGCGGGGGAGTACGCATCAGGTATCACCCCTGTTCAGCCGTCGTGCCGCTATCGTGGTGCCAAGAATCATCAGGAAAAGCATGAACCCAATCATCGACGCATAGCCGAAATCTCCGAACTTGAAGGCCCGCTCGTACATTTGGAGCGCCGGCACCGTCGTCTCGAGTCCGGGCCCTCCTCCAGTGAGAAGAAGAATGCCCTGAAAATCCTGGAGGGAGCCAATCAGCGTGAGGACAACGATCAATCGCGTCTGGGGCGCCACCAACGGAAGATCCACGTGCCACAGCCGCTGGAGGATCCCCCGGCAATCCAGTGTCGCGGCCTCCTGGAGGGAGCGGTCGATGCTCATCATCCCGGCCATGTACATCAACAAG
>CAYTRP010000141.1:418-8260 GCA_964440195.1 uncultured Candidatus Sumerlaeota bacterium | reverse complement strand
CAACCCCACCAAAACGAAGAACGACCTGTCCTCCGTAGCCTTGGCGAAGGAGGAAAAACGCGGAACCCGGAACTCGGAACGCGGAACTTCCTCATTCCCCCCATTCCATTTCACCCTTCTTGTTTCACTCTTCACTCTTCATTAAACCCGCGTCACTGCGTCACTCCCGCCACTCCCCGCCCCCAACGAAAAGATCGCGCCCATGAAAACCTCCTGCCTCACGCACCAGCCACTTCCCGGCGGCTCGCACTGGCCGGAGCGTTCGCGGCAAGCCACGAACGCAAACAGCGGCAGCAAGCTGCACGCACTCCAAAGTTGCCGCGAAAGCGACTTGGGCGTCCCTCCAATGCCGTTCAATGGTTGCATGGGCCGGGGCGTTGCCCCTCAAGAAACGGCTACACAATACGGAAAAAAGATTCAGGCTTATTTCTTCCTCGCCAATTTCAACCATTGCCATCCAAATCTGGCGGCACAACAATACATGCCTATTATGAAAAAGAGATGGAGAATGGAGCGATGGGGCATATTGTGCACATTAAGCTCGATGAACAAGAAAAGGCTGCCGAGCAAAACACATAACCAGAAAAGACCAAAGTAAAGTGTTCGGGAATACATGAACAGAGACTCCATATCAGAATACCGGGGCGGCAATAAAGACGACTCCGGTCAGGTCGTTATCAAGAAGATAAATCCCCCCCGAAGGCGAAACCGTACCAGCGTTGGTACATGTACGTCAGCCGCGAGGCCGGATCGTATTCCTTCGTGTTCATCCCCCACCCGGCGCGGTTCGCCGCCGATGCCCACACGCCGCCGTCCCACGAGGCCAGCCGGTTGCCATGGCGGAGGCAGCGGAAGTTGAGGGCTTCGATCCGCGTAATCATGGAGCCATATCCTGACTTTCCACACTAAAGGGTCTCGCCTCGGAAGCCAACGCCAATCCCCTCAATCCACGATCTTGTTCAGCGCGTACTCGATGATGCCCGCCGCGCCCGCCTTTTTCAGAGCGGGGATCAGGTCGCGGACTTGTTCCTCGGCGAGCACGACCTCCACCGCGACCCATGCGGGGTCGCCGAGTTGGCTGACGGTGGGGCTCGTGATGGCGGGGAGGATTTTGGTGACGTGGTCGAGGCTCTTCTTCGGCACGTTCATCTTCAGCCCCACGCGCCCCTCCGCCGCGATGGCGGCGTTGAGGAGCAGGGCGATGGCCTCGATCTTCTCGCGCTTCCACGGATCGGCCCACGCCGCCTTGTTCGCCACGAAGACGGTCCACGACTCCATGATCGTCTCGACGATGCGCAGGTTGTTCGCCCGCAGGGAGGAGCCGGTCTCGGTCACCTCCACGATGGCATCGACGAGGTCGGGCACCTTGATCTCCGTCGCGCCCCAGCTAAACTCCACCTCGGCCTTCACGCCACGGCGCTTCAGGTAATCCTTGGTGAGGTTCACGGCCTCGGTGGCGATGCGTTTGCCTTCGAGGTCCCTGACGGACCTGATGCCCGAATCGTTGTGCACGGCGAGCACCCACCGCACGGGGCGGCGCGAGACCTTGGAATAGACGAGGTCGCACACGCGTTCGACCTTGGCGCGGTTCTCCGTCACCCAGTCCAGGCCGGTCAGGCCGCAGTCAAACACGCCGTCCTGCACGTAGCGCGCCATTTCCTGCGCGCGGATGAGGAGGGCCTCGATCTCGCGGTCGTCGCACGACGCGCGGTAGTTGCGCTCGCCGACGGTGAACGTGTAGCCCGCGCGCTTGAAGAGTTCGAGCGTCGCCACTTGCAGGCTCCCCTTGGGGAGACCCAGCTTGAGGACGCGAGTCGGTTCGACGGTTATCATGCGCACGTTGCGCGAGGTGGACTTTCGACTGTTGGCCATGGGGGCTCCTCGGGATTCAACGATCTCCCCACAGCGTCGCGAGACGGGGGCGCGTGGCCAAGCGCATTCGCTGCCCGGCAAGCAAACCCGCCCGGTCCTTGCGGACCGGGCGGTCGTTCGCGGGCACGTTTGGCGGCGGTCAGTCGTTGACGATCTGAAGCGCCAGCGCCGCCACGTCGAGTTCATCCACGGCTCCGTCGTCGTTCACGTCGCCGATTTCCAGCGATGGAAGCGGGCCGTTCTTCACGAGGCTTGCCAGCGCCGTGACATCGGCGACGTTGATGATGCCGTCGCCATTGATGTCGCCGAGAAGAACGGGTTCGGTGGCGTTGGGATCGGTGAAGGTGAACTTCACGATGCGGGGGTTGCCGGCGCCCGCGGCTCCGTCGGCCAGCAGGCCGTACAGGACAATCTTGGACTCGCTTTCCACGACGACCTGAAAGCTGTTGTTGGGGAAGAAGACCTGGCCGCTGGTGATGCCGAGCAACGGGGCGAGCTCGACATAGTGGATCGCCCCGTCGTCCTCGATGACGACCAGGCGGCGGGTGCCCGTCTGGGGAAACTGGTCAAAGATGTACATGGTGTTATTCGTGTCCATCGTGAAGCCGGTGAAGCCCGGGATTCCCTGCGGGTTCTCGTACTGGCCGCCCGGCTGCCAATCGGTGAAGGGAATCAGGATGTCCAATTCCGCGGGCTGACGCGGGTCCGCGACAAAGGTCGCCGGATCCAGGATATAGAAGTCATCGGGGCCGCCGTTGGCTCCATTTGCGTCGCTGAAGAAGCGGAACTTGCCGTCCGGATCGATACCCATGGAGGCGCCGTTCAGCCCCATTCCGCCCGGCGCGCGGGTGGAGTCGGGGATCGTTTCAAGAAAGGTCAGGAAATCGAAGTAATCGTGAAGCAGTTCCGATTCGCCCGTCGCGATGTTCATGCGCCAGATGCCGTCATAGTCTTCCTGTCTGCTGAAGGGAGCGTGCAGCGAGAAGTAGAGATCGCCATCAAGCAGGGACAGGGCGACGATGCCGTCCTTGGACCCCACGCGGCGCAGGGCCGGAGCGCCCGCGCCCGCCACCGCGATCTCGAAGAGCTCGTCCGCGCACGTCGTGCAACCGTTGGGCAACTCGCCGAAGTTGCTCAGGTAGTAGTAATCGGTTCCGTCGATCGCGGCATGTGTCAGGCCATTGAAGTTCAGCCGGGGAAGCGCCCCCGGCGGTTGGTCCGGCGCAACCGAGGTTTGCAGCAACGCGGCCAGTTCGGCTTCCGTCGCCAACGTGCGAAACACGGGTTGGGCGCCGGAGAGGTCAACTTCCAGGAGCCGCGCCTGATCCTGTGCCCCGCCACGATCCGAGAACACGAAGTTCCCCTGGCTGTTCAGAACCAAACCGCGCAGCGCGATGCCCGTGGCGGGGTTCTCGGCTTGGGCGCCGGTGTAGTCCAGAATCTGTTGGCGGGTGACGATGGTTTCAACGGTTGGATTGGCGTAGTCGATCTGGGCGGCGGCGGGACCTGCGGCAAGGCAAAGTCCGGCCATGGCAACGACGAATGTCTTCATGAGCGTGGTTCTCCGGGTGGGTGTGGAGTGCGCAACTCGCCTGACGGCGCGTATTCAGCCTTTGAAAGCCATTTGGGGAGCTGTCAATCCCGCCCGGAACAAGCAGCCGCTTTCTAACTTCGCCGTAATCGCATTCTAATTCTTCACCGGATTCTTTCCTTTTTCCAACGATTCGGACATTCGGGCGGCCGCGTATCTGAAACCGCAAACTTGCAACATGCTTGTCGATTTCTAATGTCTGTTTGAGTTGCATGGCGGGTCATCGGCCCGGTAAGTGTCGGAGGCCAATTCCCCGCCGACAGGACGCGCCGATGCCCCAAAAGATCACGCCTCGTTTTTTTCGTGGATTCACGCTCATCGAACTCCTGATCGTGGTGGCGATCATCGCCATCCTCGCGGCGATCGCGGTTCCCAATTTTCTCGAGGCGCAGGTCCGCGCCAAGGTGACCCGCGTGAAGGCCGACATGCGGACGCTGGTTGTCGCCCTCGAATCCTACGGCGTGGACAACAACCGCTACGTGCGCGAATGGCGCAGCGACATGTACGGCGACCCGCTCGTCGGCGGGCAGGGCACCTTTTCCGTGCCGTGGGTGGCGCTTTCCAGTCCCGTCGCCTACGCGACGAGCATCTTCATGTCCGACCCGTTCTTTTCGCAGGAGGGTCTTGGGCCGGGAGATGCCTTCCGCGCGAACATCCGCTACTACGATCTTCGCACGCGCGCGGGAAACCAGACCAACCCCATGAACATCAGCTTTGCGAACCGGGAATGGTATGGCGACTATCGCCTGCTGTCCTTTGGCCCGAACCGCGATTTCTTCAACCGCAATCCCGCCGGGCAGGACCTTTCCGCGCTGCACTACGATTCCACCAACGGAACCATCAGCCCGGGCAACATCTGGCGTTCGCCCAGGAATGATGGAATTCAACCGTTGGGGCTCCCGATTCTGCCGGCGCATTAGGGCATTTTGCTAAATATCGTATCCACAATGCTTGAACCATCCTGCGACATCGGTGGTGTTGACGGCGCGAAGGGCGGTGGCGCCCTCCAGAAGCAGCGGCGCCAGCGGGCCATTGATGCCCATGGCGGCGATCAGCGTCGTGGTGTTCCAGTTCCCGGCCGGAGCATGGTCATGCACCCGCGCCCCCGCCTTTGTGCTTGACGGGTGGGGGGAGGGGTGAAGAAGCTGCCTTCCACTTGAGGAGTCGTTTGATGATGGCTTCAACACTTCGCGTCCGGACCCGCTCCCTTCCCGCCCCTGTTGGTGGGATCGCGCTGGTACTCGTACGTTTGCCCTGACTGGTTGCGGGGCGCCGGTTGGGCGCGCGCACGAGTCGGGGCCGAATCACTGCCGCTGGAATGCCAGCGGCGCTTTTTTTGTCGCCGGACCAGGCAACCTTGAACCCCTGACCCCACGAAAGTCGAGTCCACCAAGAGGATGAGCGATATGTTGACCCAAAATGCGATGGCAAAGGGTTCCACGGCACCGGCGGCGCACCCGCGCGCGGGGGAGACCATGGAGGGGGCGGAGATGGTGCTCCAGGTGCTGCATGACGAGGGGGTGGACACGATTTTCGGCTACAGCGGCGGGGCCATCCTGCCGACCTACGACGCCATTTTCCGCTGGAACCGGCAATATGAGCAGGCACCGGACCGGCAGTTGCGCCTGGTGGTCCCGGCCAATGAACAGGGCGCGGGTTTCATGGCGGCGGGCTATGCGCGCGCGACCGGAAAGGTGGGGTGCTTTCTCGTTACGTCGGGTCCAGGGGCGACGAATTGCGTCACGCCGATCCGCGACTGCGCGGCGGATTCGATCCCGGTGGTGCTCTTGTGCGGCCAGGTGCCGCGCGCGGCCATCGGGACCGATGCGTTCCAGGAAGCGCCGGTGTTCAACATCATGTCGTCGTGCGCGAAGCACGCGTTCCTCGTGAATGATCCCGAGGAGTTGGAGGCGACGGTGCGCACGGCGTTCGAGATCGCGCGCAGCGGGCGTCCCGGGCCGGTGGTGATCGACCTGCCCAAGGACGTCCAGCAGTGGGTGGGGACGTTTGACGGCGCGGCGCGGTTGAGCTTTCGCGGCTTCCAGCGCAGGCTGGAGACGCTGAAGGAGTCGCGCGTGTCGCGCCGGCGTTGCGCGCAGTTCTTCGAGATGCTCGCGCAGAGCGAGCGGCCCCTCATGTACCTCGGCGGCGGAGTCATCAACAGCGACGGCGCGGGTGAGGTGCGCGCGTTCATGGAGCGTTACCGCATCCCGGCGACGACAACGCTGATGGGGATCGGCAGCATCGACACGACGAGCGACCTGTCGCTCCACATGCTGGGCATGCACGGGACGGCGTATGCGAATTACGGCGTCGAGGACTGCGACTTCCTCATCGCGGTGGGTTCGCGCTTCGACGACCGCGTGGCGGGAAAGGTCAAGGAATTCGCGCCCAACGCGCGCAACATCGCGCACATCGACATCGACGCGGCGGAGATCGGCAAGGTGAAGGCCATCACATGGTCCCATGTCGGCGACGCGGGATCGGCGATGCGCGACCTGATGGAGCACGGCAAGGACTTCCAGAAGGACTTCTCGCCGTGGTGCGAGCATGTCAAGGCGCTCAAGAAGAACCACGAGCTGAACTTCGACCGCAAGAGCCCGCTGATCCAGCCGCAGGAGGTCGTGCGGATCCTGGGCGAGGTAACCAACGGCGACGCGATCATCACGACGGGCGTGGGCCAGCACCAAATGTGGGCGGCGCAATACTTCCGCTTCGTGCATCCGCGCTCATGGCTCACGTCCGGCTCCATGGGGACCATGGGCTTTGGGTTGCCGGCGGCGATAGGCGCCAAGTTTGCCTGCCCGGACAAGACCGTCATCTGCATCGACGGCGACGGCAGCATTCGCATGAACATCGGCGAGCTGGAAACGGCGACCACGTATGGAGCCGACGTCAAGGTGTTGTTGCTGAACAACAATGGCGACGGGATGGTGCGGCAGTGGCAGAAGCTCATGTACGACAACCGCTTCAGCGGGACCGACAAGACGCTGCACGCGAAGGACTTTGTGGCGTCCGCAAAGGCGGACGGGTACCAGTTCGCCGAGCGCTTGTCGGACCGGAGCAAGGTGCGCGAGACGCTCCAGCGGTTCGTGTCGTTCGAGGGGCCGGCCTTCCTGGAGGTGATGATCGACCCGGACGCCATGGTGTTCCCGATGGTCGGGCCGGGCAAGGGCTACAAGGACATGATGGTCGGCGACTACATCACGCCGCGCGCCCAGACACCCAAGAAAGAGTCGGACGACGACAAGAAGTACACACTGTTCTGACAGTCCCGCGGGATGGGAAAAGACGGCCGGGCCCGGGGCATGGAGACATGTCCTGGTTTTTTTATACGGCCCGGCGGGGCCGGTGGTTCCGGGGGGCGATTGGGCGTGTTTTGAAGGGGAATTCTTGGACCGTGGGTAAAAATTTTATCGGTTCTGGCCTTGACGTTGGCGGATCTCGGACCGAAGATAGGGCCGTTAAGCGGAAGCGCTTAATAGCCCTATGAAAGCGTTATCATGACAACCGCTGCCTCGGATGAACCGAAAGACGCCCCCTCGAAACGCAAGCGCCGGGTCACGATCATGGACGTCGCGCGCGAGGCGGGAGTGAGCATCGCGGCGGTCAGCCGTATCCTGAACAATAGTTACGACGGCTTCTCGGCGCGCGAGGAGACCAAGGCGCGGGTTTTCGAAGCCGTCAAGAAGCTGAACTACAAGGCAAGCCGCTCGGCCGTGCGGCTTGCGACGGGGCGGCACCAGGCCATCGCGCTCTGCTATCCCTCGCCGGGGGAAATGGCCGAGCCGATCGATTTGGGTTCGCTGACGACCGTGTTCGCGCAGATGGGCCAGATGCTGCAGATCCACGGCGTGAGCCGCGTCGCAAGCGCGTCGGGGCTGGACCTTGTCCTGATGATGCGGGGGCGCAGCCGGTCGTTGGAGGATATTCTGGCGCAGGCCGTGGACACCGTGGACGGCCTCGTCTACGTGCAGCCGGAGGATGACGACCGGGTGCTGACGATGCTCGAGGCGAGCGAAACGCCGGTGGCGGTCGTGGGCGCGATGTCGCGTCCATCCAGGCGCCTGTGCCATGTGGGCATCGACGAGTTCACCGCTGGCCGCATGGCCATGGGCCACCTGATCGTGGCGGGTGCCCGCCGCATCGTGGTGGCGGTGCCGCAGGAGAAACTGCAAGAGACGGCGCTGATAAATCGTCTGGAGGGCGCGAAGACGGCGGTGCGCAATATGTCGAGGAAGTTCATGCGTGCGGCCCCATGCGTGCGTGCTCCACGTGCGCATGCGGCTCTTCATGCAGCTCGCCGTCGCGCATTACGAAGATGCGGTCGGCGTGCGCGGCGACTTCGGCATCGTGGGTGATCAGGATCACGGTGTGGT
>CAYTRP010000141.1:0-408 GCA_964440195.1 uncultured Candidatus Sumerlaeota bacterium | reverse complement strand
CCCGGCTTTGGGCTTTGACGTGTTGCCTTTGCCGGCGGATTTGGCGCAGGCGAAGTCGATCTTCCTGAGCCATGTGGGAAAATGGGGAAAGCCCGACGGCGTGTTGACGCTGGGCGGGTTGCTGCCCTTCCCGATCCTGCGGGGACTGGGCGAGTTGCGTTTGTCAGTGCCCGACGCGGTGAAGATAGTGGGCTTTGACGAATCGCCGATGTTTCTGCTGAACGACCCGGCGATCACGGGCATCCGCTACCCGGTGGAGGAGATGTGCCACAAGGCGACGGAGATGCTGGTGTCGATGGTGCAGACGGGTGAAGTCCCCGCGGCGGTGACGATGACGCCCCGGATGATGGCGCGCCGGAGTTCGGAAGCGCCGTTGACGCCGCTTTACTCGCAGTGACCTTGTTGGTC
>CAYTRP010000140.1:7308-8332 GCA_964440195.1 uncultured Candidatus Sumerlaeota bacterium | reverse complement strand
CTTACGGCGAGGCCATTGGCCCCATGTTCCAGGTCCGCGACGACCTCCTCGATCTCTCCCCCGCCAAGGGGCGCGGCGCCATCGGCAGCGACATCCGCGAGGGCAAACGCTCCTTCCTGGTCGCCCACGCCTTCTCCCGCCTCGCGCCGCCGCAGCGCGATCGACTGCGCGCAATCCTCGATGCTCCGCGTGCCGACACCACCGATGCGATGGTGGACGAAGCCATTTCCCTGATGCAATCCGTCGGCGCCATGGATGCCGCGAATCAACTCTGTCGGGAACTAGAAGCCAAGGGCCTTGCTGCCATTCAAACTTTGCCTGTCGCCCTGCGTGAATTGCTGGAAGATTTCTGCCGCTATCTGGCGAAAAGGGCAAGTTAGTTCCGTGTTCCGCGTTCTTCGTTCCTCGTTTCAAAATGAAATTCGGGAGCATGAGTGATGATTGCGCAAGACCGGAACACTGCTCGGTAAATCGGCTTCGACTCCGGACAACGGGGAACGAAGAACGCGGAACGAAGAACGGAGAACGACCATGCGCAATCAACTCTTTCAGGAAATCCTCCACGCCCGCCAGCGCGTCTATGCAATTGGTTCCGTCACACCCACCGAGCGGCTCACTTTGCCCATCGACGCCGAGGTCTGGATCAAGCGCGAGGACCTCTCCCCCATCTATTCCTACAAGTGGCGCGGCGCCACCAACCGGATGGCCCTCCTGACCCCTGCAGAGCGCGCCGTCGGCGTCATCTGCGCTTCTGCCGGCAACCATGCCCAGGGAGTGGCCGTGGCCGCCAGTCGCACAGATGTTCACGCCTTGATCTACATGCCCATCTCCACGCCAGCGACAAAGTTGAGTGCCGTGCGGCGTCACGGTGGCGATTCGGTCGAGATTGTCCTCACCGGTGACGACTTCCAGGAGGCCTCCCTCGCCGCACACGAAAGGGAACGGGAAACGGGGCGCACGTTCATCCACGCCTATGACGACCTGCGCACCATGGGCGGCCAGGGCACCTTGGCCGATGAGGTCG
>CAYTRP010000140.1:0-7298 GCA_964440195.1 uncultured Candidatus Sumerlaeota bacterium | reverse complement strand
TGAGGTCGTCATGTCCGGCGCGGGACCATTCGATCTGGCCTACCTGCAAGTCGGCGGCGGTGGCATGGCGGCCTCGGTTGCCTGCTGGTTGAAGTATTATTATCCCGGTATCCACATCGTGGGCGTGGAGGGAGTTGACCAAGCCTCGATGCAGGCCGCCCTCAAGGCGGGCAAGCCCGTTGCCCTCGATTACGTCGATGTCTTCTGCGACGGCACCGCCGTCGGCAAGGCGGGCGACCTCACGCTTCCCCTTTGCCGCGAATTGATCGACGAGTTCATCACCGTCACCAACGAGGAAGTCTGCGCCGCCATCCAGGCCATCTGGGAGGGTGCCCGCTGCCTCGCCGAGCCCGCGGGCGCCATGGGCGTCGCCGGCCTCCTCAAGCACGCCGGCCGCCTGCAAGGCCGACGCGCCCTCACCGTTCTCTGCGGCGCCAATTTGGACTTCGGCCAACTGGCCCGCATCGTCCGCTCCGCGGGCATCGGCGCGCGCAAGCGGCGCTACTATCGCTTCATCATCGGCGAACGGCCCGGCACGCTGGTCAGGCTGTTGGAGACGGTGCTCGACGGCATGAACATCATCGAATTCCAATACGGCAAGAATCACCCGGACGAGGCAAAGTACGTGATCGGCGTCGAGGCTTCACCGCCAGAGTTCACTCTCCTTGAGCGTCGCGCGCGCGAGCAGGGCGTCCCCTGCGAGGACGTCACCTCGCAGGATGATGTCGAGTTCCGCATGGTGCGCTGGGATCCCGACCTCCTCAAGAACCCCATGTTCCTGCGACTAGAGTTCCCGGAACGAGCCGGTGCCCTGCGCGATTTCCTCGAGCGCATGCGCGGCACCGCCAACATCTGCCTCTTCAACTACCTCTACACCGGTGAGCGCGTCGGACGCGCGCTCATCGCCTTTGAATTCGAAAGCGACGACCAACAAGCCCGCTTCCGCAAGCTCCTGGCGGAACAGCCGTGTCGATACCTTGAGGTGGAGGAGAAGGTGCGAAGGCGACTGCTGTAAGCGTTCCTCGTTCGAAGTTCCTTGTTGGGGGCGAGTCAGAGAAGAAGTTCATGGTCAACGACGCCGGTTTCGCGGACGCGGTCGCCGACGGCTTGGTGGAGCAGCAGGAACCGCAGATGAGCTTCTGACCCGCGATCCGTCTGGGCGTTGAGCAATCCCTGCCAGGTGGCGCGGGCGGGCATGTCGAGGGTCTTGGTGCGGAAGCGCCAGACCTCGTGCGGGGGAAGCTCGAGATCGAGGAGGGGTTCAATGGCGGCGACGCCGTCGTCAAAACGCTTCAGCATGCGGAAGTTCATGCCGCGAAAGAGCATGGCCATGCTGCGTTCGCGGGCGTAGGGAGTCGGTTCGAGATCCCGCAACAGGGCGCCGTAGTACTCCTCGGCGCCTTCGTAGTTGCGGTCGAAGGTCTGGGCCTCGGCCTGCATGAGCCGTGCGGTGAAGTGCACGCGGTATTCCGGACCCCATTCTCGGGCGATGGCCGCGGTCATGACGTGCGTGTCGGTGAGGTCGCCGATGGCGGAGCGGGCGAGTTCCATGGTGAGAGCGCAAAGTTCGATGGCGGCCAGTTGGCGCAGCGGCTCAAGGCCTGAGGCCGTAGCTTCGTGATAGAGCGTGGTGTACATGGGGATGGAGCGCAGGCGGCCCTCGGTGCGGCCGTCGAAGTAATGCTCCACATCGGCGGCGGCGGCCAGCGCGGCCAGGCGCGTGGTGGGACAGGTGATGGACGCGTCGCGTGCGATGTCAAGATAGCCGTCGCGAATGGCGACGATGTCCTTCTCCTCGCGGAAGAGTTGCTCGTCGAGCGCGAGGAGGCGTTGGAAAGTCTGCTCCTCGACGACCTCCGTGGGGAACTCGCCTTCCCTGGAGGCGACCAGACGGTCGATGCGGGCGTAGGTGTTGATGCGGTAATGGTCGGCGCGGGTGGTGCCGGGGTAATGGGTCCAGACGGCGGGATCGCGCAGGGTCCCGGCCTCGGCGGGCTCGATGCCGGACAGGCGGTAGCGGTCGTCGGGCGGGGCGATGAGCTGGTCGAGGGTGACGTCGGCGCCTTCGTGCGCTTGCCAGACGATGAAGCCCTCCTGTCACCTTAAAGTCGTCTAGAGTTAATCTCAATTCACTGGATTTGGGCTCAAGTCATAACAACTATCATTACTTTTCTTGGCTTGTCTTCGATTTCGCGCTTAGCCTCTCTTGATTCACCAAGTGTGGTTCTTGCACGCCAAGTCAAAAAGGGAGATCTAATACATAGTTATAATTTTGAAGCGAAGTAACTTTTCTCTCCCATACACTAATGATCTCGCCGATGGCTTCCTGATCGTTCGAATCAGAGACGGCTAGATGGTCTCGGTATGCCACTAGCCTCCAGCGGTCCCACTCACGCTCGCGAAGCATTTTCAGTAAGGCTTCCTGCACTCCAAGTTCCACAGTCGTCTCAACAAGCGCATCACGGGCCTGCTCAAGCAATTTCTCGGACTCAAGAAGGGCGAATTGATCAATCAGTTCGCGTGCTGCAGCAGTTCGGGTCAGAAGGGCTATAACCGTCTCGCGATTGATTTTTCGGTATTCGTCGGTGGTAGTTGGATGGCACGGTCTGCAAAAGCGCCCGGTACGGATTGCATCAAGTTGCAGCTTCCACCAATCATCCGTTATCGGGTAGTCGTCAGGGGCACTGTCACGTAAGGCCAAGTAAAACGACTCAATGGCCTCTTCCTCCAGATCATCATTGTCTGCAATGAGTTCCGCTATCTGCAGGAGATTTCGATTGAACTCAGCCATCTCTTCCGAGAGTTGGGGAATGATACCATAATCGAATAGTTCATCAAGCTTTTCTTCCGCTTCACTCTCCGAGACGGGAAAGCGAAGACGGACATTTCCGCTAATCCTTGAATCAGCCCAGGACAATATCGCTTGAGCCCTCAAGTCGAATTCACGCTCAGCGTCACGAACCGTGTCATGCGGCAAGCCAGCGGCGAGTTCATCAACCAATCCTGTTAGCTCCTCTTCTGAAAGTGTCTCCCCATAGATCACTGCCGCGTCCTGGGCCTGCAAACTACTCATCATCCCAACTGAAAGCGCCACAAGCATGATTCTGCCGTAAGAGAAGAGTCGAATGGGCATCGGTCCAATATCCTTTCAGGAAGATTTCTTCAGCGTCCTTTGTGTCCTACTCACACGGGCAACAAGGTTCATTGGTTGGTATGGGCAACCAACGACCGACGACGGGATAAAAGCAACTACCTCCAGGAAGAGTGAGCACTGGGTTAAGTTGAAATCGGCTGCGTATTAAGTCGCCACAAACCCCTGCGCCAGGTTGACTGCCACAGTATGCTTTAGAACCGGGAGGGGCCATGCCTGAACCACATGCACCTTGCGTGAGCGCTACACCACCTCCGAGAGTTCCATTCACTTCAAATGCGTGCGACACGGCAAAATTAGTCTTATGCATGACATTGCCGCCGCCTGCTGTCGTCACTCCAGTCACAACGACCCATTGCTCAATAGCGACCACTGCCCCATTGCAGTCGTCGTAGGTGACATTCCCAGAGAAATTAATGGCCATGAGTCCATTGTCAGGACATGGCCAATAAACCCCGGCCGTCCAAGGAGCACTAGCTGTCCTGCGTTGGCATCTGTAAATCGCAACAGTGATGCTATCCGTTCTTTCTCCATCATTAGCATTACATTCGCCACCATCAATGGCAGTGACGGTGACTGTATATATGTCGCAATAATTCGGCATCGGCGGTGTGGCAATATACCTTCTTGGGTTCTCGGGATCGACATACCCTGGCAAGTCGGTATCCCAATCAAATTCCGTATCGACGGGGATAGCAAAATAGATTGCGCTATTTTCAAAATTGACACACACATCGGTGTCCTCTCCCCCCTCAGCTTCAAGAGAGAACGACATGTTGGGGCTCCACTCAAGGCACAAATCTGATCCTAGGGTAACCTCCTCCATTTCACCGACCCCATTGTGCTCGGCTTCGAGAGTGTACCCTTCGCCGCAGCATGGATGGCATGGGATTACGTCCAACTCCAGCGTGACTTCACCTGCAAGCTGGGGTTCCGACCAGCAGGTCGCATCCTGAACACATTCGGGAGCGTAGTACTTGATTGTCATCGACATGATGCCCAGTTCCGTTGCGATTTCTGGATCAAACTCGACACGACCGCCAAACTCAATGCCACCCGTGCAACCCAACAATTGGATGACGTCACTAACCGATCCCCCCAGACACACTGGACCCGTCACGCAAGCCCTTGCCGTACATTCCGCTGCCCGATAAGTTATACCTGACACAGGACAGACTGGACTCGGTCCTGCGGGAGGATTCTCACATGTCTGTCCGGGAAGGTATCCCTCCCATTAGGACAAAATCCTCGCAGTTGGGCGGTGGTGGTGGCTCCTTCGGATCGCCATCCGCAAAGCCGAATCCACTCATCATCACCACCAACAACCCAGAGACCCAAATTGCTGAGAATCCCGACAATGGATGATTGCGTGTTTTCATTGTCCCAGAATCCCCCCCATCTCGGATGATGGGCGCGCTTTACCCCCCCCCCACCCCGAAACGCAAGGGAAAAGTGACGGTTTTTTCGCACCTCATAACATTTCCGTAAACTCCATTTCCTTTTGATCGTCGCCACGGCCTTTCCCGCACGGGCGTTGAAGGGCGCGCGCAGTTCGGGGCGGCAGCGCCCCCGCCCTGAACCAGCAAGCGCGATGGCCCCAGAGGGCCGCCATAAGACCCGGCGCTGAAAGACCGACCCCCGCCCTCCCGGCCACTCCATTCCATTTCACTGTCTCGTCCGGTCTCGCGGTTCTTTGCTCCGGCTTCTCTCGGCGCGGTTGTCGCACAGGGATTCGGCTCTTCGAAACTCTGTGGTGGACTCATGGCATTTGCTCTGGACAAATCATGATGAAATTGGCCCTGACTTCCGGGTCAACGATATTGTCGATCGAAAGTATGGCCCCGCTCTGAACCGAATTCACATTCAGCTTGCTGGCATTTGCGTCCTGAATCGGTATCGTGGTTACCTCGGGTGACGTCTGGGCGTCGTTGCAATCGAAGTAGGCAAGATAGGCCGTCTGGAATACGCCCACTCCGAAAGCAACCAAGATTCCTGAATCCCCAAGCTTCGCAGTAGCCGCCCCGCCTTTGAAGGGAATTTCAACATCAAGCGGCTCGTCCATCAGGTCGTGCGTGGCGATCGACTCCAAGTCGCTATCATAGATGGCCAGCTTGATGTCGAATGTGTTGGTCTCTGTGGAAGCATCGTAAACCACGCCGAAATGCGAGCAAGAAGAGGAGGTTGCAAGAAGCGGGCTAAAATGAATGGCTGTCTCTCCAGTCATGTACTGAATTGAGCTGACATCTCCATTGGAGGAGTCGATGCGGCAAACGAAGACCTGTTTGTTGATAAGTTCACCTGTGATGGGATCTTTGTCCCGAGTGTATCCCGTGGCAATATAGTCGGTGCCAAACTGAACCGCGTGCGTGAACCGGCTAAGGGAATTCTGGAACGCCACGTCTATCGACCAGACGAGATCACCCGTATGTGACCGGCGTTCCAGATTGGCGTCGGACGAACCGGCGAAGTCATAAAGCAGCAGGCCGTCATCCACGCAGCTCACAAATGAAAAGGCTCTCCCGTCGAGGTCCTTGTCGTACACCTTCTGAAAAGTTTCCTTCGAATATCCCTGGAGCTTGATTTGATCCTCAATATTGTTGTAGATCAGAATGTGAATTGTCTCGGGTCCTTCGGCGACAGAATACACCCCCCCTGCCGAAACACCGTCGCCTTCCCCTATCACAAACACCTCATCCATGCTCCCCATTGGTATGGAGCAATTTGCACCCACCGCCCCGGACAGAATGAACACCTTGATGGGGAACTGGTCTGTTCTGAGAACGAAGATCGTCTCATCGTGCTCGTAAACAATGCTCGCCGGCGTGGCTACCGTTTCGTGCAGAGATGTTTGCGAATGAAGAGAAACCGGCCCGTCCATCAAAATCGAGGCCGTTGAGCAGCTCCACAGGCTGCAGAGAAGAGTGATTTGCGGAAGCAAGAATTTCATTGGATAGCCCTTTCAAAATTGAGGAGAAGAGCCAAGAAGAACAGGCGGGTGTCCGACAAGGGCACAGGCATGAAGGTCTCACCATTCCAGCAGAACCGGTAGGGCTGCTCCCACCCTGACAGCTCAGGAGAGAAGGCCTTCGATGGACGAATGCGTGATCTCATTGTTTCATAACCCTCCCCCCGTCTTCGGATCATGTTTGGTGGCTCCCCCCCAATCCAAACACAAGAGAAAAGTGGTGGTTTTCTTCGCACCCTCATGGGCGCTTGGGGGAGGCGGCCCCCCTCCAACTCCGGGTTTCCAGCCCCCAATCCCTGCATTTTCAACCCGGTACGCGGAACCTGGAACTCACTTTCCCGCCTTGCCCCCTCCGGAATCGGGCATCTTCGATGGCTGCAACGTGTCGGCGCGGCCGGCCAACATGACAACGGGGAAACGATATGAACGACTTCGACGCCGTGGCGCGCTTCATGCGCCATCATTACCGCCACTTCAACGCCGCCGCGCTCATCGACGCGACCCAGGCGTACCGCGAACTGATCGAGGAGGGCGGCCTGATGATGGTCACCCTCGCGGGTGCCATGAGCACCGGCGAGCTGGGTCTGTCGCTGGCCGAGATGATCCGTCGCGGCAAGGTCCACGCCATCACCTGCACCGGTGCCAACCTCGAGGAAGACCTCTTCAACCTCGTCGCCCACAAGCATTACGAGCGCGTGCCGCATTACCGGCAGCTCTCTCCCGAGGAGGAAGTCGCCCTCCACGCCCGGCACCTCAACCGCGTCACGGACACCTGCATCCCCGAAGAGGAAGCCATCCGCCGCCTCGAAGGGGCCCTCCTCGACGAATGGACCCGCGCCGACAAGGCGGGTGAGCGCTACTTCCCCCACGAATTCCTCTACCGCATCATCCGCGGCGGCGGCCTCAAGCACGAGTACCAGATCGACCCGAAGGACTCGTGGCTCGTCGCCGCGTGCGAGAAGAACCTGCCCATCTGGACGCCGGGCTGGGAGGACTCCACCACCGGCAACATCTTCGCCGCCCACTGCCTCAAGGGCGACATCAGCTCCGCCCAGGTCGTTCGCTCCGGCATCGAGCAGATGATGGTCCTCGCCGACTGGTACACCAGGCACAGCACCGGCAAGCGCATCGGCTTCTTCCAGATCGGCGGCGGCATCGCCGGCGATTTCCCGATCTGTGTCG
>CAYTRP010000139.1:0-8341 GCA_964440195.1 uncultured Candidatus Sumerlaeota bacterium | reverse complement strand
GCCTCGAAAAAATCCATCCGGAAGGCTTGACTTGAAACACGGAACCTGCGGGCTGGGCCATTGGCCGATCAAAACCCGGGGCCGATCAAAACCGGCAGGTGGCAAATAGACGTTATTATATGAAAACCACATATGGCATTTTTTAATTTTGTATATCTTTTTCCGGGAGCGCCAGGCTCCCGCTTGGCCGTTGGGCCGATGACCTTTCGCGTTGGCCATGACGCGCCGTTTCAAAATCCGAAGGTAGTCGCCGGGCTGCCAGGCAGGAGCCTGGCGATCCCAGGAAAAGACACACAATATAGAAAAATGGTCTAATCCACCGGATCGGCATGCAGTGCCTGTGTCGGCGGGATCGCCGGCGACAGCAGGGCGAGTTCGATGTCCTGCTTCTTCGTCAGTCGGGTGTGCGAACGGTGACGCGGATGCGCGTGCCGGCGCCGGCGCTGATGTCGGGCGAAATGTCCGGCGTTCTGATCGAGAAATCGTGCAGTGTTGTCCCGTCGGTCCGGCGGATCAGCCACCCGTCGGATTCGCGCACGATGATCTCCGCGGTCGTCTCGTGGTCGCCGACATGGAATGATTGGTCGGCGACGGAGAGCGACTCCCCGCGGCCCATGCGTGACTTGAACCGCGTGCTCGATTCAATGCGGGCGAATCCCTGGCGCCGCTCGACAAGCTTATTGTCAAAGAACACCTCGTGTCCATCGTGCAGGATCGGATCGGGAGCCCAAGTGTCTCCCGTGTCCACTTCCTTCACCGGCAGCACGGGGAAACAATTCCGGAGTATCGATACGATGCGCACTTCCAGCCACATGTCCGCTGTCGCAAGGGCATCTTGGGGCGAGGACGTCTTCCCCGACGCGATCACGCGCTCCACGACCTGGCGTCGCAACGCGGTGGACTCCTCCACGAGCAACCCGCCATCCTCGTAGACCCACAGATCGATGGCTCCGCCAACCACCGACAGCGCGAGGACCTCGCCGATGTCGGTGGGTTCATCCCGCCGCGTGGAATCAAAGTCCCGGATCATGTTGCCGTTCGGATCCCACACGCGCACGCGCGCGCGCTGGAAACGGCCGCGCACCAACCACGAGTCATCCGACGGATCGAACTCAATGATCTGCCAATGGATCAGGTAGCTGGTGGCAGTGCGGACCGTGACGGCGGCCGAGGGGCCCGCCACCGGGATGACGGCATCGGAGACGACCTCGTGGCGCGCCCACTGGCCGGGCTGCAACCGCAAGCGCAAGTCCACACGCTCGGCCCGCACCGGCAGGCCCGCACCCAGCACCAAACCCACGACAAGAAGGATAATCCCCGCTCCGCGCCTCACGCCAATTGCCCCCGGTTTCAAATGGGCACCGGTGGCCATCATCATTTCAACCTCGAATCAGGCAACCCAAAAACCCCGGTGCGAAGCGGTGAGTTTCAAGTACCAAGTTCAAAGTTTCAAGATCCGAGCCATTGAAATATCACCCCTTGCATATCCCGATTCGTGCGATGGCGGCGAGGTTGTCCAAGTTCATACAATTCCCAGACTCAAGGCCGTGACATTCGACATGGCATTGCAAGGGATTCCCTCGACAACAGGAAGGGGTCAGCTTGGGCAAACGGCCGGCAACATCGTGCCCTTCCCCGTTCGATCCTTGTTGTCCCCCCGCGCATGGGAGGAAACCCTCGGTCATCACCGGCAAGGGCGGTCGTGTCGTGCTGCATTGGATGAACGAGTGGCGAACGGGATCCAACCGCACGGTCGTGCTGGTGGTGGTGGCATTGGTCGCCGCATGGATCCTGTACCCGCGCCCGCGCCAGCAGGCACGGCAGGAGGGCGTGACGGAAATCGTCTATTGGACGAACCCCGGCCCGGTGGCAGAAGCCACGCGACCGGCCATTGAAGAGTTCGAGCGCCGCAATCCCCAGTACCGGGTCGTCATGGGGACCGCCACCGTCGCCGACACCACGGGCGATCCAACGCGCTTTCTGTTGAGTGTCGCGGGAGGGGTGCCTCCGGATCTGATCCTGTTCGATCGCTTTGCCATCGTGGAGTGGGCCAGCCGAGGCGCCTTTACCGATCTCACACCCTTCGTCGAAGGGGATCGCGACCGCGCCGACGGGGTGCACGAGGAGAACTTTTTTCCGATCGCGTGGAACGAGGCGGTCTTCAATGGTGGCATTTACGCCATCGCGTCGGATGCGGACACGCGGGCGATGTTTACCAATCACGACGCGCTCATCCGCGCCGGGTTCCTGTATCGCGCCGACGAACCCGAGGTCCTCGCGGGCAAGGCACGCGCGGGGCAACCGCGCCCGCCGAAGAGCTGGGAGGAGATGCTGCGCAAACGCGTGCATGCCCAGGGACGCGCGAATTCCGACGGCACGGTGACGCTGGAGGAGTTTGTGCGCCGGCCCGGCGTGAACGCGGAGGTGGCCGCCGATGCCACCCCCGACCTGAGAGCGGCTGGCGTGCGACAGGGTGATGTGATCTCGCTGATCTCGGGACAATCCGTCTTTCGCGGCCGCATCGCGACGATCAACGGAGCGGGCGCCCTGCGCATCGACCTCTCGCAGGAGCAATCCCCCGGCACGTCGTCGATCCCGGGCAACGTGCAGGGCCGCGTGGAGGTGAAGATCTTCGATCAGGACGGATATGTGCCGCGCCTCACGCGCTTCCGCCCTTCCGGCGAGCTTCAGGATGTCGCCATCGTTCCCTTTCTTGGCAACAGTTGGCTCTATATGTACGCGTTCTCGAACGATGCCCGGTTCATGAGCGAGGATGGCACCGAGTGCCGACTCGACAGCGCGGAGATTGTCGAGGCGCTGGAATGGGTGACGGACCTGCATGATGCGATGGGGGGCGCGGACCGCGTGCGCGCGCTGCAGCAGCAGGCCGCCGGGCCCGGGCCGCTCCATCCGTTCCTCTCGGGGCGCGTCGCCATGATCATCGACGTGGACTACTTTCTTCGCTACATCACGGAGTTCCGCCCCGATCTGCGCTTTGGCGTTTCCGCGACACCGATCCCGGAGCGGCGCATCGCCGAGGGGATGGAGCCGGTCGGCTGGGGGGGCGGCTGGGCCCATGCGATTCCCTCGACGGTGGAAAACAAGGAGGCCGCGTGGGAGTTGCTCCGCTGGTTGTCCTCCTTCGAAGCGAGCGTGATCATGGTGGAGGCGCAGGCGTCGCTCAGCCGCGCGCAAGGCTCGCAGTTCTTCCCGCGTCTCCACGCGGATCGCCGGTTGCTGGAGTTCCTGCACCGGGAGCATGTGCTCTCGAACCCGGCGCACTCGGCGGCGCTGCGGGAGGCCTACCAGACGTTCATCGACCTGATGCCGCGCAGCCGGCATCGCCCCGTCACGCCCGTCGGCAACGTGTTGTGGTCCGAGCACGTGCGGGCCACCGAGGCCGCCATCAGCCACGCGAGCACACCGTACGACGCGCTCAACTATGGGAGGCGACGCGTGCAGCGGCAACTCGACCGCGTGTTGAATCCGCCGCAGGGCCCCGAGGTGCCGTGGGGGCCGCTCATCTGGATGTATGCGATCGGCGTGGCGGGATTCATCATCGCGCTGGTGGCAAGGCAGGAGCGCCGACGGCGCGCCATCGGCGGCACGCGGCGGCAATGGATCGAGGGGTACGTCTGCGCGTCGCCGTGGTTGCTCGGGTTTGTGGTGTTCTGGTCGGGGCCGATCCTGTTCTCGCTCGTCATCAGCTTCACGTGGTATGACGTGCTGAGCCCGGCGCGCTTTGTCGGCATCGAGAACTTCACGAACCTGCTGGGGCGCACGCACGACCCGGTGGCCGGGCGCATGGTGTGGTCGGACCCGCTGTTTTGGACGAGCCTGTGGAACACTTTGTACATGGTGATCCAGGTACCGCTGGGGATGATGCTGGGGCTGGGCATGGCGCTGCTGCTGGATGCCAAGGTGCGCGGCATCGGCGTGTACCGGACGGCATTCTACATGCCCGCCATCGTGCCGGCGGTGGCGGGGTTCATCCTGTGGTTCTGGATCTTCGACCCGTCGCGCGGGCTGCTGAACATGATGCTGCGCGGCGTGGGGATGCAAAGCCCTCCGACGTGGCTCCTCGATCCGCTTTGGTCCAAGCCCTCGCTCATCCTGATGATGCTGTGGGGAACCGGCGCGAGCATGATCATCTGGCTCGCGGGGTTGAAGGACATCCCGACGACATACTACGAGGCCGCCGCCGTGGATGGCGCGAACCCGGTGCAGCGCTTCGTCCGCATCACGATCCCGCTGCTGACGCCGTACATCCTGTTCAACGCCATCATGGGCATGATCGCGATCTTCCAGATCTTCGAGCCGGCGTACATCATGACGCGGGGCGGCCCGGCGGATTCCACGCTGTTCTACGCCTACAAGCTGTTCAACGAGGCATTCCGCTTCCTGAACATGGGGACGGCCAGCGCCATGGCGTGGATCCTGTTCGTCGTGGTGCTGGGCATCACGCTGTTTCAACTGTGGTCGAGCAGGCGATGGGTCCACTACGGCAACTGAGGACGGGGTGCCTTGAGATTGAAGCCACGACAATTGCTCGACAGCGCGACACGCCACGTGTTCCTGGCCGCCGGGAGCGTCGTGTTCCTGCTGCCGTTCATCTGGATGGTCACGACGAGCGCCAAGGTTCCCCGCGAGATGGCCGACGACTCGCTCTCGTTCCTGCCCATGGCGCCGGTGCCGCGCGCGGTTTCGCCCTTCGTGGCCCCCAATCAATTCGCCGCCGCGACGATCCCCGCCGATGTGCCTCATGGCGTGTGGGCCGAGGCGCTGCCGCGCATCGGGGCGGCCATAACGGAACGGTTGTCCGCCTGGGAACCCGGGATTCCCGGTGGGGGCGGTGCGCCGGTGGCGCCACTCGATGCCGACGTGCTGCGCGCGCAGATGACGGAGGGGCTGCTGCATGTGATCGGGCGGCGGTTGAGCGACGTCGCGCGAGGGGCGGACAGCGACGCCCTTGTAGCGGATGCGGAGCGCCTGCTTGAGGAGGAGACGCTGCGCGACACCTTCGACGCGCTGTACCGGCGCTTCTGCCTCGGCGCGGTGCGCGCGCGCGACCTGGAGTTTCGCTCCCATGCGCTCGGTGCGGGTGAGGGTTGGCAGGTCATCAAGGGGGATGCAACACTCGTCGAGCGGACGGATGGCGGCACGGCGGCACGCGAAGTGCGGTACGCGATGCCAAGGGCGGGGGATCGCCTCGTGCTGCGGTTTGTGCCGACGGCGCAGGGAGTTCCCCCCTCGGCGGAGCTTGACCGCCTGTTCGTGTCGTATCGCGCGGATGCAAGCTGGGCGCGCGTGGAGTTCCATGTGCTGCGCGGCGGGCGGCGACATGTGGCGCAACCGGCGACGTCGCTCTTCGAGCGCGGTTGGGTCGAGCAGGAGTTGCGATGGCCCGAGGGGGACAACGATCCCATGGCGCGTCGCATGTTCGGCGTCTTGCGCCTCCGGGGGGCCGCCCCGGTCGACGCACCTCCATTGGCGATCGAGATGCATGTCACCCGCGCATCGACGCTGGGCGCGTGGCTCGACAAGATGACGCGCAACTATGTGAACTGCTTCCGCGAGGTGGCCTTTGCGCGCCATCTGATGACGAGCTTCTCGCTGGCGATCCTCACGATCGTGCTCGCGGTGTTCTCGTGCACGCTCGTGGGGTATGCGTTCGCGCGCCTCGAATGGCCGGGGCGCGACATCTTCTTCGGCGTGCTGCTGGCCACGATGATGCTTCCTCCACAGGTGACCATGATCCCGCAGTTCATCCTCTTCAAGGAGTTCGGCTGGTTCAACACGCTGCTGCCCCTGTGGATCGGCGCGGCGTTCGGCATCCCGTTCTTCATCTTCCTGGTGCGGCAGTTCTTCAAGAACATCCCGGCGGACCTCGAGGACGCCGCGCGCATCGACGGGTGCGGCTTCCTGCGCATCTACTGGCACGTCATGCTGCCGCTGGTGAAGCCCGTCGTCGCGACAATCGCCATCTTCACCTTCATGGGATCATGGAACAATTTCATGGCGCCCTTGATCTACGTGACGGACGAGCGGCTCTTCCCGCTCTCCCTGGGTCTGTTCAAGCTGAACCTCAACGTCGGCGCGACCAGCTCCGACATCGGGCTGATGATGGCCGGCTCGTTCATGATGACGCTGCCGATCATCGTCGTGTTCTTCTTCTGCCAGCGCAGCTTCGTGCAGGGCATCAGCCTCTCGGGCACGAAGGCATAGGGCGCGCGCGGCTCACGTCTCCTCGCGGAACTTCTCGATCTCCTCCCGGGTCGGGCGATGCCCGGGCGCGAGGCCCAGCAACTGCCGCGCGCGGTCGAGCGCGTCGTCGATGTTGCCGTGCATGTTGTCCTCGCCGATCTTGTCCGACAGCCCCGCCTTGCCCATGGCCATCAGCGGCTGCGCGTGCACGCCCGACAGGACGAGGTGCGTGCCCTCGCGATGGCACCGCGCGTTGAACTCCTCGATCACGTGCAGCCCCGTCGCATCGATGGCGTTCACGGCGCGCATGCGCAGGATGAAGATCTTGGGGCGCGTGGAAAGCGACCCGATGATGTCCTTGAAGCGATCCACGGCGCCGAAGAAGAACGGCCCCTCGATCTCGAACACGGCGACGCCGTCGGGCACCTTGCGCAGGCGGATGCTCATCGGGTCAAACGCGTTCGTCGGTTCCTCGAACTCGCGCGTGATGATGCCGATGTTCGTCACGTCGGCCATGCGGCGGATGAACAACAGCGACGCGAGGACCACGCCGACCTGCACGGCGACGGTCAGGTCCACCAACACCGTCAGGCCGAATGTCGAGAGCATCACCATGACGTCGCTGCGCGGCGCCTTGAGCAGGCCGATCACCTGGCGGATCTCGCTCATGTTGTAGCTGACGACGACGAGGATCCCCGCCAGCGCCGCCAGCGGGATCATCTTGGCGAACGGCCCGATGAAGAGCAGCAGCAGCAGCAGGATGATGGAGTGGACGATGCCCGAGACGGGCGACCTGGCGCCGCTCTTGACGTTCGTCGCGGTGCGCGCGATGGCGCCCGTGGCGGGAATGCCGCCAAAGAAGACGGAGCCCACGTTGGCGACGCCCGTGGCGATCAACTCCGTGTCGGGGCGATGGCGGTCGCCGGTCATGCCGTCGGCGACCGTGGCCGAGAGGAGGGACTCGATGGCGGCGAGCATCGCGATGGTGAACGCCGGCACGACGAGCTCGCGCAGCCTGGCGGGGTCGATGGACGGCAGCCCCGGGGTCGGCAGCGAGCGCGGCAGGTCGCCGAAGCGCGCGCCGATGGTCTCCACGTCGAGGCCGAGCACCCACACCACCACCGTCGCGACAAGCATCCCGGCCAACATGGCGGGAAAGCGCGGCAACACCCGCCGCACCACCAGGATCACGCCGATGGTGCCGAGGCCAACCGCCGTGGCCTGCCAACTGATCGTCGGGATCGCGATGACGTAGGCGATCCATTTCTCGATGAAACCCGCGGGGGGCGATTCCATCTCCAGGCCGAGCAGGTCGCGGACCTGTGTCGAAAAGATGACGACCGCGATTCCCGCCGTGAACCCCGTCGTGACGGGGAACGGGATGAACTTGATGAGCGCGCCCATGCGCGCGAGGCCCAGCGCGATCAACAATCCCGCCGCCAGCAGCGTGCACCACACGAGCCCCTCGTAGCCGTGCTCGGCGGCGATGCCGGCGACGATGATGACAAAGGCGCCAGTGGGCCCGCCGATCTGGACGCGGCTGCCGCCGAGTGCCGAGATCAGAAACCCGGCGACGATGGCCGTGAAGAGGCCGCGCTCGGGCGGCAGGCCGCTCGCGATGGCAAACGCCATGGCCAACGGCAGCGCCACAATGCCCACCGTGATGCCCGCGAAGAGATCGGCAAGGAGCGTCTGGCGGTTGTAAGAGCGCAGGCTGTCGAGAAGCTGGGGGTGGAACATGGCGGGGCGCAGGGACCTTTCGCAAACCCAACGACAACGCCCGGAGGTGAAAATACAGATTCACGGGCTGTCAGTGTGTCATGTTCTCCCCCCCGCGCCAGCGGGGCGAGGGGAAAGGCGGGCGGCAGGGGGCGCATTTTGGCTTTGTTCCCGTCAGCGCGGCGAAAGGCATCGAATCGCCATCCGCAGCCAACTGCTTCCACTCAAAAACAGATTTTGAAGCACAGAGATCTCAGAGATCGCGGAGAAGAAGAGAAGACGCGAGCCAACAACGATTTGTTCCATATCCTGTCCATCCCGTTATCCTGTCCTCTTTGTTTCTCCGCGATCTCTGGGAACCCTGTGCTTGTTCTTGTTTTTCCGTGGGTTTGGGGGTCCGCCTGATCCGGCCGGGAAC
>CAYTRP010000138.1:0-8348 GCA_964440195.1 uncultured Candidatus Sumerlaeota bacterium | reverse complement strand
CTGTGGCGCCGGGTCGGCGACTTCGTCGTGGGCCAAAGCGCCCACCGCGTGGGCAGGGACACGCTGCTGGTCATCGACCCTTCGGATCTGGCGAAGAAGTACGGCGAGAAGATGGAGCACATCGCCCACGTGCGCGACGGCAGCGAGGGCGAACTGGCCAACGGCTACTGGCTGGGCCAGAGGGAGAAACTGGCCGTGCTGGTCCGCCATGCCCTCAAAGCCGGCAAGGCGCTGTTCGGCATCCCCGACTTCCGCTACTACGTCCTGGCCGACGGACTGGCCGACATCCTGGGCAAGCGCGCCGCCCGGCCCTTCGCCCGCCCCGCAACCTTGACCCCCAGCCCTCAGCTTGATATGCTGTTGTGTTTTGACGGCTGAAAAATGGGGAAGGTCCTGGGAAAAGCAAAGCGTGAGGTAAGCGGCGCTTTACCCGCGAAATGGCGGAAGTGCCGCGCCAACGTGCACTCTTCATGGTATCAAGGTAAAAAGTTGCCGTTCGAGCGCACTGGCAAATCTCAGGCAATCGAGCGCGATCCGGCACCGAGGATCCTTCACGCGACGGACCAACGCCAAATCAGCTTCGGGGTAGAATACAAGAGACGTGTTGGGATCTTCCCACGGATACTCCAGTTGGGGGCATGGTTGAGGCATCTGCCCGGCGGCCTGTGGGTGAGCGGCCTCGAGTTCAAGCACGAACTGCTGGGCGGCCCCGTTTTCCCGAAGAAGCGTTGTACCACCAGGACGACGATCCAGAATCGGAAAGAATCGGGTGGCGACATGATGGCTGCGCGGAACGACTTGTCCCGAGCGCGCAAAGCCCGCCTTCGCGAGCTTCTCAAAGATCATTTGCAGCAGCATGCAGAAAGTCGCACCCCTCGATTCAGCGGGTATGGCCCATGCTGTACGGAGGTCGGCGCGCGCTTGCTCAAGAAAGGGGCTGGCCCAGTCGCGGGGCGAAGCTGGCATCAGATGTCCCTGGCGGCCTCAAGGTCCCAACCGCTTGGGAGATTCAGATTTCCATCCTTGATGTGCCGCCATTCGTCGGGGCTTACCAGAATCACGATCGAAGGATACATGATGCCGCTGGTCGGGTCCGTGGCGAAGCGAAAGGGAAGAATCTCGTCGGTTGTTGGAGCCGATTCGGACACCTCCAGCAGGCGAATCGATTCGCCGCCGGGAAAATACTTGATCGCGATGGTGGCCGGATCCGCCTTGCGGTGCCACTTTGCCAGTTCGATGGCCGTATCTTCAAGTGTCGGCATTCGTTGCGTGTCCGTTTGATCCGTCACCATTGTGTATCCTCCGCCCGCTCTTCGGAATACAGGGCCTTGATGTCTTTAGGGTGGCAAGCGAGCGTGCATTCTGTCAAGGGTGCAGGAGGGTCGTTTCCCTCACTTCCGCCGGTTCGACGGGTTCGGCATCCGCGAAAACAGCGGCGGTCATCGCGGCAACCGCGAGAAGAAAAGAAAGGACACGTTCAGTCGGGACGAGTGGCTTCATTGGACAATCCCCTGGCAACCGCATTTTCGGAAGCGGCATCGGGACCAACGATGGATTCCGCGCGGGAGTTGTGGGCGCTTGTTTGTCCCGGATTGTCGGGCCGTTGCGCATAGCGCTGGGCCAGGATGGCGCAGGCGAAGAGTTGTGCCTGGTGGAAGAGCATCAGGGGCAGGACGATCAGGCCCACGGCCTCGGGCGCGAAGAGGATGTTGGCCATGGGAATGCCGCTGGCCATGCTCTTCTTGGAGCCGCAAAAGACGATCGCGATCTCGTCCTCCTTGCTGAATCCCAGCCGCCGGCTGGCAAAGGTCGTCGTGCCCAGGACCACGGCGAGCAGGAGGAAGGAAACGAGGATGATGAGCCCGATGCTTGCCCATCCCATTTGTGTCCAAATGCCGGCGACCATGCCCTTGCTGAAGGCGGCATACACGACCAGCAGGATCGAGCCGCGATCGGCCGCGGATGTCAGCGTCCGGTGCTTCCTGAGCCAGTCGCCGATGAGTGGCTGGGCAATCTGGCCGGCGATGAAGGGGAGCAGCAACTGCACGGCGATGTCCTGAACGGCGCTGAAGGTGAATCCAACGCCCTGGGTCTTGAGGAAAACCGCCACCAGAAGGGGCGTGAGGAGGACGCCGGCGAGGTTGGACAGCGAAGCGGCGCACAGGGCCGCCGGCACGTTGCCGCGCGCGATGGACGTGAACGCGATGGAGGATTGCACCGTGGAGGGGAGGACACAAAGGAACATCAGGCCAAGCAGCATTTCGCTGCCCATGACGGGCCGGAGGAGCGTGACGACAAGCAGGCCGAGCAGGGGGAAGAAGAGGTAGGTGCTGGCGAAGACGAGGGACTGCAATCGCCAGTGGGCGATGCCCGCCAGGATGGCACGCGTGGAAAGGCGCGCCCCGTACAGGAAGAAGAGCAGGGCGATGGCCCCCTTGACGAGGACGTCCGTCACCGCCGCCGCCTGCCCGCGAACGGGGAGAATGGCCGCCAGCAGGACGGCGCCAACCAGCGCCAGGAGATAGGGGTCCAGAAAGGACCTGGGGCGGATCAAATGGGAGAGTCCGGCGGGGATTGTCTGCTGCGCTCCTGCGGCATCGTGGTCCTCATGGTTGCGGAAGAGTGTAGACGTGGCCGGTCAGGGCGGGGACGGGGCTGGTGGGAGGAGCGAGCAGCATGTCATCGGGCAGATGGACCAAACGGATCTTGTCGCGCAACGGAGCATCGAGGGCGGCGAGGGACTCAAGGGGGGTGTGCGAGTCGCCGTCGCCGGCTTCGTGGAAGACGAGGTCGGCTTGTGCGAGAAAGGCGATGAGTTCGGGATCGAAGGGGGTGTCGCCGCTGTAGCCGAAGGAGGCTTGGCCATGGCGCGCGACAAAGCCGACGGTGGGGATGGAGTGGCCGGTGCGGCGAAAGGTGAATTCCAGCTCGCCGACGAGGACCGGGTGCCCCGGAACGATGGGATGGAGGACGAAAAGATCGTCGAGGCGCGTGCCGGCTTTGTCGGGGTTGAAGGTGTCTGAAAACGAGAGGGCGAGGCGGCGCTCCCAAAGGGGGTGGATGTTTTCAGCCAGGGTGTAAAGGTGGGGTTTGACGGTGACTCTTTCGATGTGTCGGCGCGTGTACAGGTACTCTTCGAGGCCGCAGATGTGGTCGGCGTGGAGGTGGGTGAGGATGAGATGATCCAGCGTGGCACAGGAGAGGGAGAGGCCGGAGATCTCGCTGGCTTCGCGCAGGATGCGCCCGAGCGGAGACGGGCAATCGACGAGCACGCGGGTGGCGTCGGCCATGAGGACGAGGCTCGTGTGAAACGAGCGCGTGGTGAACGCATTGCCGGTGCCGAGGGGGAGGATGTGCATGGGGAGGTGTGACTATTCCTCGCGGGAGATCTTGCCGCGAGCCTGCTTGGTCTGGGCGCGGCGGGCCTTGGATTCGAGGCGCGCGCGGTGGGCCTTGCGCGGCGTGCGGGTGTCGACGCGGGGTTTCACGCGGTGGTTGAGGCGCTCGACGCGCTCGCGCAGGCGCAGCAGGCACAGGCGGCGGTTTTGATTTTGGCTGCGGGTTTCGCGGCATTCGACGACGATGCCGGTGGGGCGATGGCGGAGGCGATCGCCGGATTCGACCTTGTTTTGGTGCTGGCCACCGGGTCCGCCGGAGCGAAAGGTTTCGAAGTCGCACTGGGCCATGAGGGCTTCGTCGGTGGCCGGTAGGGAAATTCTGTCATTTTCTGTGGTTTTCATTGCCTCGGTCCTGAGCAGGCGGTTTCCTGCGGCTCGCATCGGTTGGCTGCACGGTCCACAGGCGGGGGCTCAAAGGCCACCGGATTTGCAAGGGGCGGGTGGAGGAAGGAACGCGGCGTGGACGTCGACGAATCGCAATGCCTCAATATCTCTTCGAAAGGATCTTTCGTTTCCATGATCCAGGAACAGCTCCTCCCCACTGAGGGCGATGTCGCGTTCTGCGAGAAGAATGGCTATTGGCTTGGCGGGAAGGTGCTGAGCGACGAGCGGATCGAGCGTCTGCGCAACGCAATGTACCGGATCTGGGCGGCGGAGTTCGAGACGGGGAAGGAGCCGTGGGGCGGGCCGTGGAAGCTGGGGGACAACCCGCTGGCGGTGCGCAAGATGGACCAGGCCCATTGGACGAACATGGCGATGCGCGAGTTGGCGACGGATCCGGCGATCGGCGCGATGGCGGCGCGCCTCGCCCGCGCGAGCGAGATTCGCCTGTGGCACGACCAGATGCTCTACAAGCCGGGGCAGGGCCCCAATGCAAAGGGGGGCGGAAACGTGGGGTGGCACCAGGATCATCATTACTGGCAGTGCGCGCCGGGGAACCTCCTGACCGCGTGGGTCGCCTTCGACGACGTGACCCTGGAGAACGGGGCGATGCAGGTCGTGCCGGGGAGCCACGAATGGGGGCTGCTGGACGCGAACAACTTCTTCGAGCAGGACCTCGATGCCCTGAAGGCGAACATCGAGAAGGCGACGGGAAAGCCGTTCGAGACGGTGCCGTGCAACCTGAGGGCGGGCGAGGTGAGCTTTCACCACTGCCTGACGGTGCACGGGAGCGGGCCAAACTACACGCATCGCCCGAGGCGCTCGCTGGTGCTGCACTTGCAGCCTGGCGACGCGGCGTGGCACGCGGGCACGGAATGCGACGCGCACATGAACGTGGTCCTGATGAAGGAGCTGGGGAAAAAGCCGGGGGAGAAGTTCGAGGGACAGTACTGGCCAAGGCTCCACCCGGCGGCGTGAGAAAGAACGAGACAAGAGAAGCAAAGCGTAAAGACAAATTATTAACACGGAGTACACAGAGGACACAGAGAAGACAGAGTGAGTGACTTGGGAAAAGACCTGTGATGCTAATGGGCGTGAAGCTGATAGGGGCGATCACGATGGGATTTCATCGGTGGGAATCCGATTCAGCCGTGGCTTCGTTGCTTTTCTCTGTGTTCTCTGCGACCTCTGTGTTGATAGGCTTCTTCTTCGGGATTTCTGGCGAATGAACATTCCGGCGGCGATGATGATCCTGGACCTGACGCGTTTGCTGGCGGTGGACCTGCATGATCCCGTGCAGATTCGCCGCCTGTGGGACGAGACGCATTTCGCGGTGTCGGTGCAGGGCATCGTGAACCGCGAGGAGCCACGGTTGTATGTGCGGTACCTGGCGGAGTTGGATGATTTCTGGTGGAGCGAGATGACGGCGCCGGGGGCGTGGCTGGAGGGAACAGGAGCCACGACCGAAACGGACGTGGCCGTCTTGCTGGCACACTTCGGCGGCGACATTCGAGGGGCGGTCGTGTGGGACGAGCGCGTGCCGGCGACATCGAACCTGGCGTCGACGATCGCGGGGATCGAGGATCTCGCGGTGTTGCGGTTCGACGAGACGCCGGGGTCTCTGTATCATCGGTTGGTGATCGAGGGTGGACTCGGGGTGCGCGCGCGGTTGATGGCGGAAGATGGCGGGCCAATGTTCACGGGGAGTGGGACGATCCCGGGGACGGACCTGCCCTCGACGGGGAGCGCGAAGAACGACGCCTACCGGTGGATGATCGAGACGATCGTGAAGACCGGGCGCGCGAATCCCCGCGTCATGGGATATTACATCGACGGGCATTGGCTGCAAAGCGGATGGGCGGGTTGGCCGGCGAACCACACGTTGACCAACCACGACTATGTGATCGCCCGGCGCGGCGTGTTTTGGGACCTGCACATGTGGGACGACGAGGCACCCGTCGACGACCCGGGACAGCGCCCGGGCACCGATGTCGAAACACTGCATCAATTGATGAAGGCAACGATCGACCGGGCGGGCATCGGGTCGATGATCCATGTGGCGGGTTACGTGCCGTGGCGCTACAAGTACACGGACGTGAACGCCAACGGCTGGAACGCGGGGGGCGGACGGGATGGCGTGGCGACGGAGTGGAAGTGCACGGAGATCCTCTCGGCGTACAACGGCTACCTGGACGCGGACGCGCTGGACCTGTCGGCGATGGTGAACGCGTCGGTTTTCATGCATTGCCCGGTACCAAAGACGCCGCCGCCGAACCCGCGCCCGACGCGGGAGTCGTTGATCGCGCGCGGGGTGTTGGCGGCGGATGGGTCGCTGCGGCCGGTGACGTATCGCGCGCACTACGTGGGGGACTACGATGCGGCGGCGTGGCTGTACCAGAACCTGCCACGGCTGTGGAAGGATTCGCGCCGGGGTGAGTTGCCGCTGGCGTGGGCGTTCAACCCGAACCTGGCGGAGCGCTTTGCGTTTGGGATGCGGTGGGCGCGCGAGCGGCGGACGGAGAATGACTTCTTTGTCGCGGGGGATTCAGGAGCGGGCTATGTGAACGTGGCGGCGTTGAGCGAGCCGCGCATCCATTCGGGCCTGCCGGGCGGATGGCCCGCCTGGGAGGCGCACAACCGCGCGTTCTTCACGACGTGGAACCTGGACGTGGTGGGCTTTGTGCTGGATGGGTTCCTGCCAGTGATGGGACCCGAGGGATTCGACGCCTACGCGCGCTTCTCCCCCGGCGGGATCGTGCTGCATCGTCCGCATCCCGACGGGCGACGGGCGGGAGTGCATGGCGACCTGCCGTTCGTGACGACGCGTGGGGATTTGTCGCACGATGTGCGCGAGGCCGCGCGCTTCATGGCGTCGGACATGCCGCGCGAAGGGCTGCCCGCGTTTCACCAGTATCGCTCGATCCTGCGCGACCCGGCGTGGTACGCGCAGTTGGAGGGTGAGCTGGAAAAGATCGAGGACGCGCCCCCGTCGATGCTGGTGGATCTGCCGGCCTTGCTGTGGTTGGTGCGCGAGGCGCACGGCGACTAGACGTCGCGCAGGCGTGGGTCGAGGATGTCGCGCAGGCCATCGCCGAGCAGGTTGAAGCCAAGCACGGTGACGAGGATGGCGAGGCCCGGGAAGAGGGGAAGCCAACGGTAGAAGAGGAGATACTCGCGCGCGTCGGCGAGCATGTTGCCCCACGTGGGCTCGGGGGGTTGGGCGCCAAGGCCGAGGAAGCTGAGGCCCGATTCCGCAAGAATGGCGGTGGACACGCGCAGGGTCCCGTACACGAGCAGGGTCCCGAGCAGGTTGGGAAGAATGTGACGAACCATGACGCGCACCTTGCCGACGCCAATGGCGTGGGCGGCGTCGACGAATTGCTCCGCCTTGATGGCGAGGACGCTGCCGCGCACCAGACGCGTGTAGGAGGGAAAGGTCGCCACGCCCAGCGCGATGATGAGGTTCCACAGAGACGGGCCGAGGGCGGCGGTGACGGCGATGGCCATCAGCAGGAAGGGAAAGGCGAGCATCACGTCGCTGACGCGCGAGATGACCGAGTCGACCCATCCACCAAGGTATCCGGCCATCAGGCCGAGGGCCGTGCCGACGGACATGCCGATCAACACGACGGTGAAGCCGACCAGGAGCGACGTGCGCGAGGCATAGAGCACGCGCAGGAAAACGTCGCGTCCGAGTTGGTCCGTGCCCATGGGATGGTCCCAGCTTGGCGGCTGGAGGGAGCTGGGAAAGTCCTGCGCGATGACATCCTCTCTGGGAGCGAGCTTGATCGACGCCAAGGCGGTGACAACGAGGCCGCTGACGATGATAAGGCCGATCATCGCCAGCGTGTTGCGGCTCATGCGCCGCCAGAAGTCGTGAAAATCACCCATCAGTTGGCTCGCCGGCGTCGGTCAAGTTTGGCCCTGCTGATGCCGAACCCGCCGGGGGCGGGAAGGACCATGGATCGCTTGTCGAGCGAGACGGCCCAGACGGTCGTCTCGTCGGAAGTTGGCAGTTCGACGACGGGGACGCGGACCTGGACGGCGAGCTTCTCGAACGCCTGGCCCAGGATCGCGGATTCAAGGACCGCCGTGTCGGCGGCCTCGGCCCCGCGCATGGCCGCATAGGTGATGTGGCCCCTGCCGAGGGAAAAGACGGTGCCCCGGGTGAGGCGGCTGACGCGGATGTCGCGGAACTCGACGCTGCGGCGGCGCCAGCTTGCGTCCTTGAGATCGAGCAACAGGGCGGGGAGCGTGCCGGACTCGGATGCGAGATCGCCGAACTCGGGTTGAAGCTTCATCGTGGTGCCTGTCGGGATGCCGAGGGCATAGCGAACGCGGGCCAGGCGGGCGATGGTGAGGAGTTCCGCGAGATGGTCCTCGGTGTCGAAGCCCGTGAGAATGACCATGTCGGGAAGGAGGGCGAGGGCGGGAGCACCCGTGCGGTCAAGCGTGCCGAGGCGTTCGGCATGAGTGCCCGTGAGGGTGACATCCTCGACGGCGCGATGACGCGCGAGAACCTCGTCGTCCTTCATCGGTTCGTCGGGGGCTGGGTCGCCCGAGAGAAAA
>CAYTRP010000137.1:8087-8352 GCA_964440195.1 uncultured Candidatus Sumerlaeota bacterium | reverse complement strand
ACGGGGGTGATGGTGGGGCGATTGAGCCACGCGAGGGCGGCGAGGAGACCGGCGCAGGCGGCCCACGGAAGCGCCGCGCGCGAATGCGCCGCCAGTCGCATGCGGAGCAGGGACCAGATGAGGGCTGATTGCAGGACGACGACCAACGAGTCGAGGATGAGTTGGTTTTCGAGGCGGATGAGGGGCGCGTAGAGAGCAAGGATGCCGGCGGTGACATTGGCGGCGGCGAACGAGGCCCGGCCGGGGGGGCGCAGGCGCTTGGCGG
>CAYTRP010000137.1:0-8077 GCA_964440195.1 uncultured Candidatus Sumerlaeota bacterium | reverse complement strand
CCCATCCGATGGCGATGAGGACCACGCCGAGCAGATGCTGCAGGAAGCGCATGGCCCAGAACCATCCATCGCCGCTGACGAACATGACGGCGGCGAGGAGAATGGGATAGAGTGGCGCCTTGAAAAGGGGCTCCGGTCCAAAGCCCCGGCCCTGCAAGAGGGCTTGGGCGGTATTGCGCATTTCTTCCTCATCCAGCAGGGGCTGGAAGAAGAGGACGGACGTGGCGGCCTGTTCCTGAAGATAGGCAAAACGCAGGACGGTGCCCACGGCGAGCCATGCGAGCAGGGCCGTGCGATGGCGCGTGTCGTCGCCGGGGCGCAGGAGCATGGAAGATCAGTCTCCGAGCTTGAGAACGTCGGCCACTCCGCCGAAGTGCGGGACGATGGTGGTTGCGGGATGCTCCGCGAGGATGGGCTCCAGCTCCATCTCCCACGTGCGGGGATGGGGGACGTAGATCGTCTTGATGCCGGCGCGCTTGGGTTGGTTGATGTCGCTGCGGGGCGAGTTGCCGATCATGACGACTTCCCCGGGGGCGAAGCCGTACTTGTCGAGGACGGCGCGGTAGTTCGCAGGATACTTTTCGGGGACGACCTCGGCCGCGTGGACGTGGTCGAGGAGGCCGGAGCGAATGACCTTGGCCATCTGGTCGTGGCGGTCGCCCTTGGTCACGATGATGACGGGATAGCGGCGCGTGAGTTGGGGGAGAGTCTCTAGGACGCCGGGGAGGAAGACGATGGGGTGCTGGCGCAGGAAGAGGACCCAGTGGCGGGCGCGCATGCGCAGCCCGGGATGAAGTTCCCGGCCGAGCGGCGAGCCGATGCAGAGGTGGCGCAGCGCCTCGGTGAGGGAGACCTCGAAGCTCGAATAGCTGTAGCCCAGGACGGGGATGTTGGCGCGCTCGCGGCGGCGCATGATGTCGATGGTGGCCTCGTCGGCAAAGCCGAGCCGGCGGCCGGCCTCGCAAAGCCAGTGCAGGCATTCGAGGAAGAAGATGTTGTTCTCCCACAGGGTGTCGTCGGCATCGACGAGGATGGCGCGCAGTCCCGATGGGATTTCGGAATTGGAAGGTGGATTGGTCATTCGACGTTGGCGACATTCTCGCGGAGGGACTCGACGTGCTGCTTGAGTTCGAGGACGGCGCGCGCGATGTCCAGGTCGCGGCACTTGGAGCCCAGCGTGTTGACCTCGCGGTTGATCTCCTGGCAAAGGAAGTCCATGGCGCGGCCGACGGAATCGTCGTCCTTGGCGATGAGGTCGCCGAAGGCATCGAGATGGGCGGTCAGGCGCTGGCACTCCTCGCTAATGTCGGCCCGGTCGGCGAAGACGGCGACTTCCTGTTCAAGACGGCCGGGATCGAGCGCGGCGGCCGTGGGGCCGAGAAGTTCCCCGATGCGCACGAGGAGGCGGTCGCGATAGCGCGAGACAACGTCGCCGCGGGCCTGGTCGATGGTGGCGGCAAGTTGCCGCATGGTGGCGAGGGTGTCCGCAAAGGCGGCGCGCAGGCCCTCGCCCTCGCGTCGGCGGTCGGCGGCCAGGGCGTCGAGGGCATCCTTGAGCACCAGCATGAGATCGGCGGCGACCTCTTCCTTCCACTCGGGTTCTGCTTCCGGGAGGACGATGCCGGGGACGGGGAGGAGGCTCTCGGGGGCGATTTCGTGGAGGGGGTTGAGTTGCTGGAGTTGGGCGGAGAGTTGCCTGAGAAGCGGGAGGTTGATGCGGGCGCCGGCGACGCGGTCCTCGGCGGGATCGAACCGGACGAAAACATCCACCTTGCCGCGCCGGACCCGGTTCCGTATGCCCGCTCTTACCTCGGGTTCGAAGGAATGCAGGGATTGGTTGAACCGCACATTGACTTCGAGAAAGCGGCTGTTGACCGAGCGCATCTCGACGGACAGGCGCCCTGCGGGGATGTCGCGGCGCGCGTTGCCGAATCCTGTCATGCTGTGCATGGGTTGCTCCGTGGGCCGTTGGTTGGCGATCCTGCCGGGGAATCGGAGCGCGTGGGATTGAATCGGCGCAAGCGCACATCGGGCAGGGAAGGGATCGCATGAATCCGGTCGTGCAACCGCTGAGGATCGTCCATGTGGGCGACCTGCATTTTTGGGCGATCCCAAAGTGGTCGGATCGCCTGTTGTGCAAGCGCTTGTTGGGGGCGGCGAACCTCCTGCTGCGGCGGGCGCGCAAGTTCGACCGCACGCGGGGTGGGGAATTGGCGGCCCGGCTGGTCCAGGTGCGCCCGGACTGGGCGTTGTTCAGCGGGGATTTCACGACGACCTCGCTGGAGACGGAATTCGCGGCGGCGAAGCGCATTTTCAGGCCGCTGGTGCAAGAGCTGGGTGGGCGCGTGCGCGCGGTGCCGGGGAATCATGATCGCTACACCCCGCGCGAGTTTCGCACGCGCGTGTTCGAGCGGTATCTCGAAGCGCTGATGCCCGAGGATAACCGGGCGTATGGCGTGGACCTTGGCCGCGGAAATTACCTGGTGGGGTTGGATTGCTCGGCGGCGAACGGGTTGGGGAGTTGGGGCCAGGTAACGGGCGAGATGCTGGATACCGTGGAGCGGTTGCTGAATGTGCATGGCAAGGGCGTGAAGCGGCTGTGGGTGCTGGCGCATTTCCCCGCCGAGGACCCGCCCGGGTTGGTGAAGGGCGGGCGGCGCGGGCAGTTGCGGGGGGCGGAGGATATGCTGGATTTGTTGGGGCAGGTTCCTGTCCCGATCGTTTGGCTTCACGGCCACCACCACCGCCGGTGGGCGTATCAAAGCCCCCGGGTGGAGAGGCTGCTGTACCTGAATGCCGGGGCGCCGTTGATGAAATTCGGCGGGAGAATCGCGGACTTGGGATTCCTTGAAATCAGCGCGGATGAGGGCGAGTTGGAGGTCGCGCTCCAGAAGGTCTCGGGGAGTGGCTGGGTCCGAGAGGCGCTTTCGCTGCCGGAAGGGGCCGGACAGGTCGTTGTTTGGCAGTAGCGCGGGGCGCAATCCAATGCCGTTCAGTGGTTTTTGCCCCATAAGTATTGTCGTTTCAATGAACCCCATTCGAGGTTCATTCTGGCGCGAAAAGTCGCGGCAAAAAATCGAGGCGTGGATTCGCAAACGACGCATGAAACCATTGAACGGTATTGGGCGCAATCGTGCCGATGGCGGGATTCCCGGTTCCCTCGATCAACTTTTTGCGGGTGTAAGGGGTTACGGTCCTTGACACGCCCTGCCCATCCTGTTGGCTTTTCACTAGAATCAGAGGATATTCTGGTTAAATCCACTCCAAAGGACCCGGAGCCCATGAAGGTTCGTGCCATTGTTGCCTCGCTGACCTTGTTGTCCTGCGCCGCTGCTTCCCAAGCAGCGGTCACCTATGAGTACGAGGGGTACTTTCGCCTGACGCTTCATCCCACGGCTGTCCGGTTCGCCACGGGCGTCGCCGACGAGAATGGCGGTCTGTTCTTCGGCGACAACGGAACGGACTTCATCTACTACATCCCGGACATGTTGGGGACGATCGGGTCGGAAGCCGACGACGTGAATGTGGTCACGGTGAGCGACCAGTTCTCGTTTGCGAGCGGATCATCCTGGCAGAACACGTCGTATGTGAACGGCAACTATTTCATCTCGGGTCGCTCGAACACGGCGCCGCCCTTCACGCAGACCGTTCGCGCGACGATCGTCAGCGAGGGCACGCCGGCGGGTCCGGCCGATTGGAACCTGGAGACGTTTTTCCCCGACGGGGCATTTGGCGGCATCGCCGCGATCAATGAGGACTTGGTCGTGATGGCGGACTTCGCGACGGGCGCGCTGTCGTTCTTCGACCTTTCCTCGGGGAGCGCGGTGAAGGTGGGATCGACCATCGCCGGTTCGGGCTACTACACGCCGAGCCTGGATTACGATCCGGTCGCCGGAAAGATCTACGCCTATATGGCGGCCAATCTCGAGATTGGTGGCGTGGCGGTCTTCAACTCCAACGGGACCCCGGCCGGGACGACGTACCTCGGGACGAACCCGGTCATCCCGACGAAGCCGACGAGCTGGACGATCGCCCCCGGGCCGCCCCCGGTCTTTACGTTCAGTTCCTACTACTCGCAAGTGGCGGTGAATCCCGCGCAGAATCGCCTGATCCTTGGTTTTTCGCAGGGAACGGCTCCCGAGCTGCCGGGAAACGGCGCAAAGTTCCAGGTGTTTGACGTGGCGGGTGCCACTCCGGACCTCCTGTGGGAGACGGACGGCAGCGACGTGGTGCCGGTTGACGGGAACGAGTCGCTCCTGGGAGGGCGCTTCGGCCCGACGCGCCACAGCATGACGTCGACGTTCTTCAGCAAGGACGGGGAGAACTACGTCGCCATCGCCCCAAACAACGGCTGCATCTATTTCTACCGCGAAGTGGATTCGGATCTCGAAGCGGTTGTCCCGACGATCACGCTGCTGAACGCCAATCCGAGCGCGTTGACCGCGGTATCGTTTGGCGTGGACTTCAGCAAGAGCGTTCCGGCCTTCGGCGCGACAAACGTCGCGGTGACGGGCACGCTTACGGGCAGTGTCTTCGTCGGCGGCTCGGACCCGAACTACATCGTGCTCGTCGACACGGGCGATGACGATGCGAACGGAACGCTTGGCATCGAGTTGCTGCCGAACTTTGTGGACGGGAGCGGCGTGGCCTACGATGGGAACAACGGCACGTCGGACCTGTACACGATCGACGCGGGCGGCGGCGGTGGCGGCGCCTTCGATGGCGATTACAACAACGATGGCGAGGTGAACGTGGCGGACATCACCGATTTCGCCCAAGACATCGTGGACGGCGTGTTCGACGTTGAATGAGTGGTTGCGGGGCAGTTCAACAATCAACCGCCGGACGGGGAGTTGCCTCGTCCGGCGGTTTTGTTTTGGAGTGCGCGCGGCTTGCCGCCGCTTTCCCGCCGCAAAGCTTGCTTGCGGCGGCGGTACTGCACAACGGGGAGGATCGGTATACCATTTTGCTCTATTGCATATCCCAATCCTGGGAGCGCCAGGCTTGTGTCTCCGTACCGGCGTCTTTTCAAGTCGCGCCGCTGCGAAGCCTGGCGCTCCCGGCATTCGCCTTCCATTCCTCCCACCTCCCCTCGCGGATGGCGCGCCGCATTTCCTCGCATTGACGGATGAGGGTGCGGACGTTGTGTTGCGTGGCGAGGATGCAGGCGAGGATTTCGTCCTGCTTGAAGAGATGATGAAGGTAGCCGCGGCTGAATCCCGACACGCAGGTTGTGCAGTCGCAGGCTTCGTTGATGACGCGGCCGTCGCGGGCGTGGATGGCGTTGCGTAGGTTTAGGTCTCCTGCGGGGTGGAACACGCGTGCATTGCGGGCGTTGCGCGTGGGGAGAACGCAGTCGAACAGGTCGATGCCGCGGTCGACGGCTTCGACAAGGTCGCGCGGCACGCCGAGGCCCATGAAGTAGCGCGGGCGGTCCGGGGGGAGTTCCGCAACGCTGGATTCGAGCATGCGGAAGGTGAGGTCGCGATCCTCGCCGACGGAGAGGCCACCGACGGCGTAGCCGCGTGCGTCGGGGGCGATGCGCCGGGTCTCGCGCGCCGACCATGTGCGCAGGGCAGGGTCCATGCCGCCCTGCACGATGGGAAAAATAGCCTGGTGGGGCTTGAGGGTGACGGAGAGGCAGCGCTCGAGCCAGCGGAGGGTGAGTTCGGTGGACTTGCGCAGGGCGTCGCCCTCCATGCCGGCCGCGGGGCATTCGTCGAACGCCATGCAGACGTCGGGGCCGAGGGCGCGCTGGATTTCCATGGCGCGCTCGGGGGTGAGTTCGATCATGGCGCCGTCGATGGGGGATCTGAATCGCACGCCTCGTTCGTCGATCTTGCGCAGGTCGGCGAGGCTGAACACCTGGAAGCCGCCGGAGTCGGTGAGAATGGGCCCGTCCCACCGCATGAAGGCATGCAAGCCGCCGAGTTCCTCGATGACCTGTTCGCCGGGTCGCAAGTGGAGGTGAAAGGTGTTGGCCAGGATCATCGTGGCACCGGCCTCGCGCAGATCGCGAGGCGTCATGGCCTTGACGGTGGCCTTGGTGCCGACGGGCATGAAGCATGGCGTTTCGACCACGCCGTGGTGGGTGTGCAGACGCCCGTTGCGCGCGGCACCATCCGTTGCGAGGAGTTCAAAGGACCAAGTCATGGGAAGAGTGAAGGGTGAAGATTGAAGAGTGAAAACGCGAAAGGAACTCCACGGATGAATGGGTTGGACACCGATCTGGTTGTGCCAAGAACTTCAGCGGTGACCAGGAAGGGTGCTGAAGCGCAGGTAAGGTTCACGGGCAACCCACCTGCGAGTGCAAGTCACAACTCGGCACCTGCGGCCCCTTCTTCGTCCTGCATCCTTTGTCCTTTGTCCTTCCTTCTTCTCCTGCTCTGTGCCTGTGCCCCGAGATCTGTTCCTCCTTCGACGGGGGCATTGCGATCCGAGGCGGAGGCGGGGTTTCGCGCGGGGACCTGGCGTGAGCTGGATCGCACGCTTGGCGCCGCCATCGATGAAGGCGTGATCTCCGGCGGGGTGCTGGTGGTGGCGAGGAATGGCGTCGTCGTGTACGAACGGGCTGAAGGTGTGCGCGATCCGTGGGGGTTGCCTTCGCCGGGAATGACTGCCGACACGCTTTTTGACACGGCTTCCCTCGCCAAGCCTGTCGCCACGGCCAGCGCGGCGGCCCTCGCGGTGCGCGAGGGCCTGATCGATTCCGGCGCGCCTCTGGAGGGGGGATGGTCGCTCGATGACCTGCTGCTCCACCGCGCGGGCATTCCGGAGTATGTCGAGTGGCAACGCGTCGCGGAATTGTCCGTCAACAGCCCTGCGTGCGCGGCCTTGCGGGGCGCGATGGGCGAGGTGAAACCCGCGGGCACGATGCGCTACAGCAATGTCGGTTACCTGTTGGCCTCGTGCGAAGTGGAGGACTCGGTGGGTTTGCGCCTGGGCGAGATCGTCGGTCCGCGCCTGTGGGAGCCCTTGGGGATGGGGGACACGGTGTTTCGCCTGCGAAGCGACCAGGCGGAGCGCGTGGCGCGCGCGGCGTCGGACCTGCGGCCGGGCCAGGCGTTCGATCCGCTGGCGGATTACTGGATGCGAGTGGTGACACGGCGCGATCCGGGGCACAGCGGGCTGTTCTCGACCGCGCCCGACCTGGCCGCCTGGTCCATGGGGATGATGAAGGCCTTGAACGAGGAGGCCGATCCGATGCACGATGTCGCGCGGTTTGTCCTGGGCGACGTGTTCGAGATGCGGGATGGCGATGGACGGCGGGTGCGGCGAACGCGGGGGTTCCTCGTGCGCGAGGACGACACGCTGTTCGGCCCCCTTTTGGAGCACACGGGGTTCACCGGCTGTGTGCTTTGGCTCGACCCGCAACGCGAGTTGGCGGTCATTCTGCTGACGTGCGGGGCCGACGGCGAATCGGCGAGGTGGCGTCGCATGGGAAATGATGTGTTGCGCGGCATACGCATAGGAGCCCGCCATGGCGGATCGTGAGCAGCAGACGAGCGGCCTGACGCACCTGGACGAGGGCGGCGCGGCTCGCATGGTGGACGTGGGCGGAAAGAGCGCCACCGCGCGCGAGGCGGTGGCGCGGGGTGAACTGCATGCACCCCCGGCGGTGATCGAGGCCATCGCGGCGGGGTCGCTGGCCAAGGGGGAGGCCATCGCCGTCGCGCGCGTCGCCGGGATCCAGGCCGCCAAGCGCACGGCGGAACTGATTCCGCTGTGTCATCCGATCGCGACACAGTATGTGGCGATCGAGATGCGCCCCGAGCCATTGGCCGGACGGATCGTGGTGGAGACGACGGTGCGGGTTATGGAGCGGACGGGAGCGGAGATGGAGGCGCTGGTCGGAACAATGACCGCGCTGCTCACGCTCTATGACATGGCGAAGTCCATGGAAAAGGGGATGCGCATCGAGGGCGTGCGGTTGGTGCGCAAGACCGGCGGCAAGAGTGGCAATTGGCAGGAGCCCGGCGGACCTTGAGGAAGGGTGAAGAGTGAAGTGAGAAGGGTGAAATTTGTCCCGTCCTGACATAGGTTGACAGCCCATTCCAGAACGGAGGGTATGTCATGG
>CAYTRP010000136.1:6735-8373 GCA_964440195.1 uncultured Candidatus Sumerlaeota bacterium | reverse complement strand
CCGCCCAGTCGATCGGCGAACCCGGCACGCAGTTGACGATGCGCACGTTCCACACCGGCGGCGTGTCGATGGGCGTCCTCGAGGGCTGGTACCAGTCCGACGTCGACGGCACCATCGAGTACCGCGACATCAAGTTCCTCGACACTGCCCAGGGCGAGCGGGTCGTCACGAACCGCACCGGCAGCATCAAGGTCTTCAACCGCTCGGGCGATGAGGTCCAGAATCTCCCGAACATCCCCTACGGTGCCCGAATTCTCAAGAAGGACCGCGACCGCGTGACGCGCGACGAGCGCATCGTGCAGTGGGATCCCACCTCCTCCCCGATCATCGCCGAGGTCGAGGGCGTCCTGCAGTACGAGGACATCGTCGAGAACGTGACGATGCGATTCGACATCGACCAGGAAACCGAAAACCGGATGATGGTCATCACGGAGCACCGCGAGGAGCGGCATCCGAAGCTGCTCATCCTGTCGAAGACCGAGAAGGATGCCGACGGGAACGCGAGGCTGCTGGCGCACTACTCGTTGTCCGCCGGCACCATCGTCGGCCGCGAGGCCCACAACAACAAGCCGGTGTTCCTTGGCCAGGTCCTGGGCCGCGTGCCCAAGGCGCGCACGAAGAGCCGCGACATCACGGGCGGCCTGCCGCGCGTCGATGAATTGTTCGAGGCCCGCAAGCCGAAGGAGTGCGCGTTCATCGCCGACGTCGAGGGCCGCTTCGAGGTCAAGACCGTCTCCAAGGGCATGCGTCGCTGCGCGATCGTGACGGACACGAACGAGGAGCACGCCTACTCGATTCCCCTGAACCGCAACTTCCTCGTGCGCGACCAGGAACGCGTGCAGGTGGGCGACGTTCTCACCGACGGCGCCCTGTCCCCCCACGACATCCTGAGGGTTCGCGGCGAGAAGGCCGTGATGGAGTTCCTGCTGCAAGAGGTGCAGGAAGTCTACCGCCTCCAGGGTGTGGGCATCAACGACAAGCACATCGAGTGCATCATCCGCCAGATGCTCAAGAAGGTCATGATCGAGGAGCCGGGCAACACGCGCTTCCTCTATGGTCAGCAGGTGGACAAGTGGCTGTTCACCGAGGAAAACGACCGTGTCATCAAGAACGGCGGCGAGCCGGCGGTTGGAAAGCCGAAGATGCTGGGCCTGACAAAGGCCTCGCTCGAAACCGAGTCGTTCATCTCGGCGGCCTCCTTCCAGGAAACCACGCGCGTGTTGACCGACGCCGCCATTCGCGGGCGTCGCGACTACCTGCGCGGCCTGAAGGAAAACGTGATCATGGGCTTGCTCATCCCGGCAGGGACGGGGCTTCCGCGCTATCGCAACGTGGAGGTCCTCCCGGCGGGACAGGAACCAGCGGCGGCGCAACCTGCCGGCGTCTGACCAGGACCCGACAATCCTTGACCACCACCCGCCCGGGGCATGCAGCCTCGGGCGGTTTTTTTTCACTGCAAGAGGCCACGAGGCGTGCATATCCTTCTGCTGGAACTCGAAATCCACATCCCGTCGGCGCAGTCGCTCAAGGACAAGCGTTCGGTGCTCAAGGGCCTGCTGCACAAACTGCGCACGACCTACAATGTCTCGGTGGCGGAGGTGGGGAACCAGGACCTCTGGCAATCCGTGGAACTGGCCG
>CAYTRP010000136.1:5401-6725 GCA_964440195.1 uncultured Candidatus Sumerlaeota bacterium | reverse complement strand
CGTGGTCATGGTGGGCAGTTCATCGGACGTGCTCGACGGGATGGAGCGGGGGATTCTCGACACCATCGAGGGCGGGTTCGACGTGGTGCTGACGGCGATCAACCGGCAGTGGTTGTAGGCAGCCAAAGAGGACAATGAGCGGCGGAGGATGCCATCGTGTTTCCAGAAGACAACGTGGGGATTGGATGCGTGGCGGTGATTTTCTCCTCGGTGCTGGCCGAGGATGCCCCCGGCTACGCCGCGATGGGTCAACGCATGGAGGAGCTGGCGAGGCGGCAACCGGGCTTCCTCGGCGTCGAGTCCGTGCGTGGCGCCGACCGCAACGGCATCACGGTGTCCTATTGGAAAACACGCGAGGACGCCGCGCGCTGGAAGCAGGTGGGCGAGCACCTTGCCGCGCAGGCGAAGGGCCGCGAGGAGTGGTACCTGGATTGGAAGGTAAGAGTGTGCCGGGTGGAGGAGGAGTGGGGAAGCGAGAAGAATGAAGGATGAAGGCTGGAGAAGGGAGAGTGATGTGAAGAGCGGATGGTGGCGAATCGTTTCGGCGATGATGCTGGTCATGGCAGCATCGTTCGGAACGGCAAATGAAGAAGTGGCCGGGGAGACAAAGAGCGAGGCGCGCGTGATCGCGGTCGTGCTGGGGGAGGAGATTCGCGATGATCGGCCATCGGAAAGAGGAGACTTCCTTAACCAAGCCGTCTGGAAAAGATTGTCGGCGAGTTATGTGCGCGAAAACAAGCTGGAGGCGACGGAGGAGGAGATCGGGGAGTTTCTGGAGGGAAGTCGACGCGCCGGACAGTTGCTTCGGGCTGAAGACGAGGAAACGCTCGAAAGGCTGAAGACTGAATTGGCAGGTGACGAGTTGAGCGGCCAGCAACGCGCGCGAAAGCAAGAGAGTCTGGAAACCCTTGAACGCCTCGCTGAACACGAGTCGCGTAGGGAAGCCATGCTTGAGGAACTGACTCCGGAAGAGCGGGAAATGCAGAAGAAGTCCGAGCGGGAAATGGCCCGCCAGTTTGTCACGCGGTGGAAGGTGAACAAGTCGCTCTTCGAGAAGTACGGCGGGCGAGTTGTGTTTCAACAAGTGGGGATGGAGCCCTATGACGCGTATAGGCAGTTTCTGAAGGATCAGGAGAAGGCGGAGGCGTTCAAGATCCTCGACGAGGAAGTGCGCGCGGAGTATTGGGCGAAATGGCCTGAGGATCCACCGGGCCCAGAAGCGTTTGTGTCGGAAGGAGAACGGGCGAAGAGCGAGATCGGCAAGCGGTGGTGGGTGGAGGGCGTGAAGGAGAAGGAGGAGGGCATGGTCCGATCCTCGCCCTCC
>CAYTRP010000136.1:0-5391 GCA_964440195.1 uncultured Candidatus Sumerlaeota bacterium | reverse complement strand
GGAGGGCGAGGATCGGACCATGCCCTGAAGCACGCGTGGCATCGATTGGATGGGCTTGACCGGTGCCACGAGCGTAGACACACTGTACCAACGATGTTGTGACGTCCGAGGAGCCACGGACCATGATCAAGACACTTACAAAGCACGGAAACAGCCTCGCGCTGGTGATCGATCGTCCCATTCTGGACCTGCTGAAGATTGACGCGAACACGCCGTTGGAGATCACGACGGACGGTCGTACGTTGACGCTGGCACCGGCCAGAGATGCGGAGCGCGCCAAGAAGGTCGAGTCACTACTTGAAGACATCAACGCCCGGTATGGCCGGGCACTCAAGAACTTGGCGAGCTGACTTCCATGGACAAGATTCTGTTCTTGGACGATCAGTGATATTCCCCACCCTCCATCTTGTCGAGGGCGTCGCGCGGCGCGTGCAGCGCGGGCATTTATGGGTGTTTTCCAATGAGGTGGCGCGGATGGATCCGCCAAAGCCTCCGCCAGGGTCGGAAGTGTGCGTGATGGACCATCGCGGGCGGGTGATGGGCATGGCCCTGCTGAGCCCCTCGTCGTTGATTCGCGCGCGGATTTATTCGCGACGCGCGGGAGAAGTGTGCGACGCGGGATACTTGGCGCGCGCGCTGCAAAATGCCCTGTCGCGCCGTCGGCGGTACTTGTGCGATCCCCTGCCACACTCCTACCGCCTGGCGCACAGCGATGCGGATGGCTTGCCCGGCTTGACGGTGGATGTCTTCGGCGATCATGCGGTGTTGCAGATCACGACCGCCGCGATGGACCTGCGGCGCGAGGCGTTGATCGAGGCCATCAAGTCCGTCCTCGCGCCACGCGTGTTGATCGAGAAGAGCGATTCACCCGTGAGAAACCTGGAGAATCTTTCGCCTCGCCATTCAGTGATCTTCGGCACGCCGGATGTCCCGGCGCGCATCGAGGAGAATGGCATCGTCGCGCTGGCGGATCTGGTGGGCGGGCAAAAGACGGGCTATTATCTGGACCAGGTGGAGAATAGGCGTCGCGCGCGCCGTTGGTTCGCGGGCGCGCGGGTGCTGGACGCATTTTGCTACGTCGGTGCGTGGAGCCTTGTCGCGGCGGACGCCGGGGCCGTGTCGGTGATGGCGGTGGATTCCTCGCAGCCCGCGCTGGACATGTTGCAAGCGTCGCGCGGGTTGAATCCGGCTGCGGAAAAATGTGCGATGGAATTGGTGCGCGCGGACGCGTTTGAACATCTTCGCGCACTCGTAACCCGGGGCGCGCGGTTCGATGCGATCGTGCTGGATCCTCCACCGCTGGCCCGCTCGGCCAAGGACAAGGAGAACGCCCTGCGCGCATATCGCGACTTGAACCGACAGGGTTTCAAGCTCCTGGCGTCCGGCGGCGTGTTGATCACGTCGTGCTGCTCGCATGCCGTCTCGGCGGGTGATTTTGCGGACGCCGTGGCGCGGGGCGCACGGGAAGCGGGCGCGGATCCCATCCTCCTCGACGCGCCGCCGCAGCCAGCCGATCATCCCGTGCACTTGCACACGCCGGAAACGGGGTACATCAAGACGCTGGTGATGGGTGTGTGGGGCGAATGTCCGCTTGACTGGCGAGCGCAACATGATCGTCCGTAACCTCACTTTCCGCCGGCACCGGCAACCGCCTCAACCTCGCCGTGGATCCTCTCTGGATGGATGTGTGAAACCATGAGGCACTTCATTCTGCTCGCGGCAATCGCCTTGATGACAGCCCACTCGCTGCTTCGCGCCGAACCCCTCCGCGTGGCCGTGTACGCCGATGAAGGCGCGATGGAGCCCTACATCTCCAAGGCAGCCGGGGCGGCCGAGTCGGCCGGCATGATGGTCTCGCGTGTGAAGGCGTCGGATATTGTCGCAGGCGCGTTGGATGAACACGATGTCATCGTCTTCCCCGGCGGGACGGGAAATGGCTTGGCGCGTTCGCTCGGCGAGGATGCCAGCCCCATCGTGCGCGAGTTTGCCGCCGGTGGCGGTGGTGTGATTGGCGTGTGCGCGGGAGGATACCTGCTTGCCGAGGGTTACAACGAGGACACCAACCGGCTCGAACTGATCAACGCGCGACTGTGGGATCTTTCCAACTGGGCGCGCGGCCAGGGCTCTGTGACGATTCGGCCCACCGAAGACCCCGATGCCGAACCGGTCCTGATTCGCTTCGAGAACGCGCCGGTGTTCGAGCCGGGGACGAAGGGACTCGATCTGCCGCCGTATGTGTCGCTGGCGAGATTTGTATCGGATGTCGTCGCGGAGCCCGAGGGGCGCGAGTCCATGGCCGGGCATGATGCCATCATCGCGGCTCGCTACGGCGAGGGGCGCGTGGTGTTGTTCGGGCCGCATCCGGAACTGACGCCGGGGTTGGAGCCGCTGTTTCAGAGCGCGCTCCTCTGGGCTGCGGGCGAGGGCGAGGATATCCCCTCTTGGGAGGCTGTTCTGGGCCGGATTGCCGCCCCGCCCAGGAATGCCAGCGAATGACGGCGATTCGTCGTCGGGGACGCGACCCGCTCGTCTGTTATCGACTCAACGCGGTTCGCCATTGGCGCGATAGGTTGCTGCTTCCCGCGCGGGGGCGGGCCCGGTAGGACCCGCGAAGTCCCAAATTGTGCCGGTGTTGGCGGCAGTGGGGCTTGCGGCCGTGGACTGGACCGGTGTTGTGCTGCTCGCGGCGTGATCGAACATTCTCGTGGAGTGCGTCCGATGGTCATGATGAAGCTTTGCCTGCTGTTTCTTCCGGTATTCCTGTTGCTGGGGGCGGTGCTGGTCGCGGAATCGCGGCCGGTCATCGGCATCACGATGGCGATCGCCGACAGCGAATCCCCCGAGCCCCTGACGCTCTCCGTGCGCTCCACGTATGTGGATGCGGTGGTGGCGGGTGGGGGCACACCCGTCCTGATCCCGCCGGTTCGCTCGCTGGAAATGGCCGGGGTGTACGCCGATGTTGTCGATGGTTTCGTCTTTGTGGGTGGCCCCGACATCAACCCCGCACGCTATGGCCAGGAACCGCACCCCACGGCGACCACTATTCATCCCCGGCGCGAGGAGTTCGACTTTGCCATGATGGATGCGGCGCTGGCGACAGGCAAGCCGGTGCTCGCAATCTGCCTTGGTTGCCAGGTGCTCAATGTTTCCCGGGGTGGGGCAATCATCCAGGACATTCCCGACCTCGTGGATACGGACATCGCCCATCGGCAGGAGGAACCCGCCTCGCAGTTGACGCATGATGTGTCAATCGTGCCGGGCACCAAGTTGAGCGCGTTGCTCGAGACGAGCGTGCTGAGCGTGAACAGCCTTCACCATCAGGCGTGCGTCGTGGCCCCCGAGAGCGGACTGATCGTCTCGGCCACGGCACCCGACGGGGTGGTGGAAGCGATCGAGCTTGTGGACCATCCGTTTGCGCTCGGCGTGCAATGGCACCCCGAGTACCTGACGCACGACGAGCAGCACCTGAAGCTGTTTACAGGCCTGGTTGAAAAGGCGCGCTCCACGCGCGAAGCACTCGCCCGTCCCTGATCAGTCCCCGCCGGGCTCTTGGCCGCTCGTCGCTGCATCGCGCCATTCGTTGCAAAGAATTCCCATGACGTGGAAGTCGCAGTACTCCCCGTTGTGGATCATTGCATCGCGCAGGACGCCCTCGTGGACGAAGCCCGCCTTCCCGTAGGCCTTGATCGCGGCTCTGTTCCCTGTCCAAACGTGGAGCTGGATTCGATGAAGGTTGAGGACATCGAACCCGTACCGCAGCATGAGCGAGGTGACCTCGCCCGCGTATCCGTGCCCCCAGCAGGCGGGATCGCTGATGCAGATGGAATAGACGGCCGCGCGGCTCACCAGGTCCACGCGATGAAACGCCGTGACCCCAATGGGGGTGCTTGATTCGCGCAAGGCGATGACGAACGGGATGTAATCGGCGCCCGGCTGGTAATAGCCCCGGATGCGTTCCGCCTGGAGGTGCAGGGAGATGGGTGTGTGCGTGAAGTAGCTGACGCGCACCTCGGGATTGTTGACGCACGCGGCCACGATTGGCGCGTCCTCTGGCTCGATGGGGCGAAGGAAAACACACTCTCCGACACTGAAGGCGTTGTTCATCATGCTTGATCCCCGGGGCGACTTGGGTGTTTTGAAGCCTTGAGTACCTGTCAATCAACCGTTTCCGGATGGGGCCCCTCGGGGCAATACCAGCCAGCGGCAGGAGAGAGATTTCCATGCACCAATATCTGTTCCGCACCTCGCTGTTCTTCCTGATGGGGGCAACTGGGATGCTGCTTGGCGCCTGTGGTGGACGCGTCGTGCCGGCTCTTGCCGAGCCAAAGGACGAACCGGCCATCCGCGTCCGGATTGTGCACAGCGTCCCGGAGATCACGATCAAGCCCCCGGCGGGGAGTCGCTTGGATCTCCAATCGGCCGAAGGGGTCGTGGTTCCCCTGGAGGAGGGCGAATGGATCATTAGTGCCCGCGACGGTGTCGCGGAGGCACGGGCCGCGGATGGCACGAAGCGCATATTGGCCCAGCGCATGCGACTGGTCGGCGCCGCCGAAACCGGGGAGATTCTGGTGCGCGATGTTCCGGTCGGGGTGGGTTGGTGGTGGGAAACCCGCAAGGATCGCACCTACGAGGGACTGATGGAGTTCAGCGTGAAGGAAAACGGCACATTGGATGTGGTGCTTGAATTGCCGGTGGAGGAGTATCTGCGGGGCGTCGTGCCGGCGGAGATCGGAGCAACGTCGCCCATGGAAGCGCTCAAGGCGCAGGCCGTCGCCGCGCGCTCGGAGACCATGACGGCTCTCTCGGAAAGGACCTATGCGGGGCCGGGCTTTGACATCTGCGCGGACGTCGACTGCCAGGTGTTTGCAGGCACAGACGGACGCAGCGAAGCGACCGACCAGGCGATACGCGAGACGCGCGGCGTGATCCTCTCCTACGCCGGCAAGCCGATCCCCGCCTACTATGCCTCAAACTGCGGAGGATACTCCGAGGATGTCGCCAATGTGTGGCCCAGCCGCGAGCGGGGGATTCCGAGTTGGCGGGCGCATCCGGATGGACCCGGTGGCGAGGGTGTGGATCTCGCCGCGGAAGATGCGGCACGCGCCTGGGTGACCGGTCGACCCGAGGCATACTGCAACGGGGACACACATCCCGGTATTCCCCAGTGGGCAAAGAACAATTTCCGATGGGAGGCGGAGACGTCAGCGGAAGACTTGTCGCTGCTGGTGGAAAAGAAGTCGCCCATTGGACGTGTCCTTCGGATCGAGGCCGTCGAGCGGGGACCGAGTGGAAGGCTGTCGCGCGTGCGCTTCGTCGGAGAAAAGGGTGAGTACGAGGTTGGACCCGAACTGGCCATTCGCCAAGTGTGGCAACCACCGCTCAAGAGTTCGG
>CAYTRP010000135.1:1538-8384 GCA_964440195.1 uncultured Candidatus Sumerlaeota bacterium | reverse complement strand
CAATGGCCGTCGCCCCCGCGTAGTCGTACTGCTCCAGCCGGATCACGATGAGCAGCGGGGCGATCTCCGTCTTGTGCGGCATGTTCCCCGCGATGAAGATGACCGATCCGTACTCTCCAAGGGCACGCGCGAATGCCATGGCGAAGCCCGTCAGGAGCGCCGGGAGCAATGTCGGAAAGATGACGGCGTGGAACGTCTGCCACCGGGTGGCTCCCAGGCTGGCGGCGGCCTCTTCAAGCTCCGCTTCCATCTCCGAGATGGCCGGTTGAACCGTTCGGACGACAAAAGGCAGGCCAATCAGCGTCAGCGCGATGACGATGCCCACCCATGTGTAGGATATCTGGATGCCCCAGACATGGAACCATTGGCCAACCCAGCCGTTGCGGGCATACAAGGTGGTCAGCGCGATGCCCGACACGGCCGTTGGCAAGGCGAAGGGAAGATCCACCATCGCGTCCAGGATGCGCCGGCCGGGGAAGCGATATCTCACGAGCACCCACGCGACCAGAAAACCGAATGCGGCATTGATCGTGGCGGCAAGGAAGGAGGCGCCAAAGCTCAACCTGTAGGCCGCCAGCACCCTCGGATCCGCGATCCCCTTTCGCCAAAACTCGGAAAGGGTCATGTTGGTGGCGGCCAGAATCAAGCCGCCAAGTGGGATGACCAGCAGGAGGAAGATGTAGGTGAGGCTGAGGCCCATGGTGAGGCCAAAGCCGGGAATCACACTGTACTCGCGAAGTCGCCAGCGTCGAATCACGGGAAGTCATGACCTTGGGAGGGTGCGCGGGATGGCGGGAGGGGGCGGTTTTCCGCCCGCCCACCGGTCGATTCAGGGACTGTAGATTTGGTCGAACGTGCCCCCGTCCGAGAAGTGCCGGGAGTTGGCCTCGTGCCACCCGCCAAAGACCTCATCGATGGAGAAGAGCCTCAGGGCGGGAAACTGGTCCCGGTACTTCGCGAGCGCGGCCTCGGAGGTTGGCCGGTAATAGAAACGTCCCGCGAGATCCTGGCCGGCCTCGGAGTACAGGAACTCCAGGTACGCCCTGGCAACCTCGCGAGTCCCCCTGCGATCGACGGTCTTGTCGACGATGGCCACGGTCGGCTCGGCAAGGATGCTCACCGAGGGAATCACCATCTCGAGGCCCGCCTCGTCCAACTCGCGACTGCCAAGAAGAATCTCGTTCTCCCAGTTGATCAGGACATCGCCGATGCGGCGCTGGACGAACGTGTTCGTGGCGCCCCGCGCGCCGGTGTCGAGAACGGGAACATTCCCGAAAACCCTTTCGACGTACTCTTGCGCGGCGCGCTGGGCGGCGGCGACTTCTTCGCCAAGCGCGGGATCCTTCAGCTTCGTCGCGAAATCCTCCCCGAGCTGCCGCTCCAGTTCCGATCCCCAGAGGGCCAGGTAGTTCCATCGCGCCACGCCGGAGGTCTTGGGATTCGGCGTGATCACCTCCACGTCGGGACGCGCAAGGTCACTCCAGTCGCGAATGTTCTTCGGATTCCCCTTCCTCACGAGGAAGGCAAGGGTGGATGTGTACGGGGCGTTGTTCTTCGGCAGCGTACCCTGCCAACTGGCCGGTATCAGGTCGCTGTTCTGGGCGATGGCATCAATGTCCGCCGCGAGCGCCAGCGTCACGACATCGGCCTCGAGCCCGTCGATGACCGCGCGTGCCTGGCTGCCGGAGCCGCCATGCGACATGCGGATCGTGACGGTTCCCCCCGTTGACTCCTTCCAATGCCTCGCGAAGGCATCGTTGAACTCCCGGTACAGCTCGCGCGTCGGGTCATAGGAGACATTCAGGATGCTGACTGCCCGGGATTTGGAGGATGCCCCCCCCGGACCTGACGGCTCCGATGACGAGCAGGAGATCGCCAGGCCGCACATGAGCGACAAGACCACCTGCTTCGCGATCGAACGTGCACCTTTGGACTTCCTCATGTCTGCGAATCCTTTCGGGAGGGCATGATGTGAACCGGCGTGCTCGCGAGGTATCGAAATTCAGGTCCGTCGATGGCATTGCCAAACCGGCCAGCGGCTGGGCGGAGAATCCCACGTTGGAAAACTTGGGCGTGAACGATCCGCACAGCTCGAAGCGTCAAATTGAAGGTCGAGGACTTCGGAATAACGGTCGGCATTTTCGATATTCCCAGTCCGAAAATCTGCAAGGTCATTGGATACCAAAGACGAAAGCCGTCTTGTCACAATATTTTTCCTATGGGCTATATGGGCCATCTTGCCCGGTGAAACCCAGTCCCCGGATGCAAACGGGGATTCGTGGATTAGGCGAACCCTCCGGGCCGCCGCAAGCGGAAAAACTATCGTCCTATCGATTAACTAGAATGATACCCCGGACGACGAATCCTCCTGCTGGCAGGCCTCGGTTATTTCGGGCAATGCCCCGTGCGTGCTGGAGCACGCCGTTGGCCGGGGCAGACCGCTTGCCCGTCCATCACCCGCCTCCCCCGATCCTCCATGTCCCCGGTTGTTCAGGTGTTGAATCCCGTCTTTCGCTCCCATTCCATTTCACCCTTCTTGTTTCAAACCTCACCCTTCCGCCCCCCTGTCCCCCATCGCCAACCCCGCCCATGCATCCTCGCGCCATGCCCCTACCCACCCATCCGAAAAGAGTCGGTAAAGCACCGAAACATCCAAAAAACAACGCCACGGACACTCACTCTGAAATTTTCCAACTCCAAAAACCCGCGTCACTCGCGTCACTCCCCGCCAACCTGCACCAACGAAAAAACCGCGCCCTTGGAAAACCTCCCGCCTCATGCCCCCTGCGCGAGTCCACCCTACAAGCCCTTGCCGGAAACCCACAACGTCACCGGGTCGCACGACCTCGTGGCGCGGGATGGTCGCGAGTTGCCGCCCGTTGCTGGGACCTGGGCTGCGTGTTGAGTCGCGTCGGGCGCGCGGCCCGATGCGGCTTGACGTGCCCCGACCGGTCGCGGAATTACTGGCTGCACCGGTGGGGTGTCCGAGCGGTTTAAGGAACCGGTCTTGAAAACCGGCGTACCTGCAAGGGTACCGTGGGTTCGAATCCCACCCCCACCGCCACAACGCACAATCCGGCCAGGGCGCGGTGCAGTCATGGCCGCAGTCAGGTCGGCGTGGGCGTAAACACTGGCTGCAAGGCCATGGCACTCGTTGGACGGAGCACCTTCGTGCGGCCATCCAATCGCGGATGGGGAGAACCGGAAAACGGCCATCCATTTGCCGACCAAGGCGAAAGTCTACTCTTCCGTCTCGTCGACCACGCCGGACTGCCGAACGAATCGGTGGAGGAGGTCGATTGCCAGTGGCTTAAGCACCACGAGAGCAGTTGCTCTTGCCATGGTGCGAATGGAGTGGCCGCCGAGCAGCAATCCGGCAGCCATTCCGGCGGCAAGCGCACCGCCAACCGCCACGAAGGGGTGATTGCCGGCGAACCGAATCACTTTCGAATCAAGGGATTGAACGTGCAGCTTGGCCTTCGCGATGCCAGCCGCCGCCCGTTGCAGTGCCCGATCGCGATCGAGGCGGAGTTGCCCAAGATTTTCGTGGGGTCGCGTCATTGAAGCTTCAGACCTCTCTGCCACGTAAAGAGGACGGCGCCGGTGGCGAGGTTTAGCAGAAAGAGCACGAGTGGCGGCGCGTAGGACAGATCGGTCAGGTCGCCGGTGGCGCGCCATGCGGCCACATTGAGGAAAATCCAACTGGCAAGTGCCAGACCAGCAATCGCCAGAAATGCCGCGAGGCGGATGCTCCAGATTCTGGCGGAGCCCGTGAGGATGTAACTCGTCAGCCGCCACTGGGCGTGGGCCAATGCGCCAGCATCGTTCAACAACTGGTTTCCAAGCGCGCGAACATCGCTTAGGAGCCTGTTCAGATCCGCGAGGGTTTCTGCCGCTGGATGCGATTCGGGTGACGGAGCCTCTTGCCGCGCCTCGCCACCCGGGGACTGATCCGATCGGGAGTCGGTCATCACTTAGCCTCGGCGCCCCCGAAGCAACATCCCCAGGACAAGTCCCGCGCCTGCCGCCATCATCATGCACTGGCCGGGCTTGTGCCGAACGTAGTCGTTCACGGCGTGAACGACATCATTGAGGCTCTTGTCAGCGGTCTTGTCCCAGACTTCGTGTGCCTTGTGGCTGACCTTCTCATACCCCTCGACGACTTTTTCCCTGGCCGTTTCATATCCCTCGCGAACCGCCTTCCTGGCTCGCTCCGCACGTCCATTGTCGGGCGCTTCGGGTGCTTCGGGTGTGATGGGTTCTGTGGATGCATCCATCTTGATGGCTCCTTCTTGGAAATTGCTCCGCCTGCTTCACTCAACCCGAGCATAGCCAATTGACCATGCCATTGTCAAGGTGGACGTCCGCATGCCGCGTGCCGCCTTCGGCGGGGTGCGAACAGAATCCGGGACCTCGTTCAGCGATCTGCATCGCCTCGGAGGTCCGGATCTTGACATTGCCGCCCGCAAGCGTTACCCGGCGTCGGTGAGTCACTGCCGCATTCACACGGTCGGCACACCCGATCACTCGCCGAGTGATCGGATTTCAATACACTTGAATCTGGTCCCGCTCCGTCGTCGGCGGCGGAACGACCACGCCGAATCCGAAGAAGTCCAGCACGCGCTCCATCACCAACGTCCGCTGGCTGGCATCGCCGATGGTCTCAAAGGGGAAACCCATGAACACGATCCGCGAATCGCCTTCGTATTGGGTGGCCGCCACGGGGCCTGTCGGGCCGCCGGCCTGCGGAAGAACATAGGTGGCGTCGTCGAAATAAAGGCTGCCCGAATTCTGGGCGGTCACTTTCTGCATATGGATGCTGTCGAACCGCGCGTTCAGGCCGTTCCACTGGCCATTGCCGACCTGCACCCAGAGGTTTTGCGGATTGTTGGCGATGTCCTCCCACACAATTTCCCGCCAACCCGTGAAGTCGAGATCCACCCAGCCGGAGACAAAAAGATCGCCATCGGCGTCGCGCAGGCAGATCCGGACGCGGTGGCCCGAATTGTCGCCGTGCATCCAGATGGAGAAGTTCGACGAGGTGGAAAATTGCGGCAGCGTCTGGTTGAACAGGCGGATGTAATCGCCGCTCCCCCAGACATAGTTCAGGCGCCCCGATCCCGTGCCCGAACGCACCGGCGAGGCGGCGATGGCGAAGGAGGAGGAAGGATCGGCGTTCGTCTGGCCGGAATAGCTGGGCTGGCGCCATTGGCCAATGGCATCGAAGGTGTCGATGGAAGTCGCCCCGGCGAGGGCACCGTATTCCAGGGCCGCGACGGAGCCATTGATGGTATTGAGCACGTCGGGGAAACTCACCGGATAGATGGCGTTGGCTCCCTGCCCAAAGGAAATGGCGTTGATCCCCTCGAAGATGCCGCCGGGGCTGCCGGACGCGACGGTCTGCGATCCTTCCGACACGAAGCGCGTTTGCAGGACGTTGTTCAGGAACGCCGTCTGGCCAAGGCGGTTCAAGTCCCACGCGATGTCCGCGCCGGACATGAACAACTTGCCGCCACCGGCGAGGTAGGTGCTCAAGAGCGTCCGCGTCGTCGTCTTCAGCGCCGTGTCGTTGACGGGGTCCGCCGTGCTGATCTCCGCCTGCAAGCCCCCGATCCAGATCACCGCGTCGTAGTTCTCCAGCGTCATCAGCCCCGCCTCGACCGCGTCGTGTTCCGCCGAGTCAAACGAGACATTCAGCCCTGTGGCTCCAATGGCACGGGCATGTTCGACGATATAGTCCTGCGTGTTCATCTGATCGAGGTACTGGCGATAGAGCACGCCCCCGCTGTAGGGCACCTGCACGCGGGTGGCGATGTCCAGTTTGTCGTAGCCGTTGACGACCAACAACTTGGGAAGGCCCGATTCGAGTGGCATCCTGACAGCGAGCGTTTCCGTCGGGAAGCTCTCGCCCCCCTGATTTGTCGCGGAAACATGGAAGTAGTACGTCTCCCCCGGCGTCAGGTTCTGCACGACCGCCTGCGGCGTCCCGTAGGCTGCTCCCATGCCAAAGCCGCGGCCATGCGTTGACCGATAGACCTTGTAGCCCGTGGCGGGATGACCATGCCCCTTGCCCAGGTCGCTCTCCGGCGCCTGCCATTGCAGGACCGCCGTTGTCGGATTGATCGCCCGCGCGCGCAGGTTGCGCGGCGGCTCGGGCAGGTACGTCGTCGGCCCGCCAACCTCGGAGGCGAAATAGTCCACGATTCCCTGATAAACGCCGCGCGCCATGATCCGCCGGAACTTTGGATCGTGGTACAGCGCCATGTCCGCCGCGTTGTCGTGGAAAAGCCACTCGCCCAAAAAGATCGGCACGAGGTTGGGCGTGCCGCCGTTGATGTTGCCGGGCGTCGCCTCGCCATAGGCCCCACTGCGGAACGGGTTACTGTTCGTGGCGTAATTGCCGCCATAGCCCTGTTGCAGATTCAAAAGGGCCCTGTTGTGCACCGCCGCGCGAAAGCGATGGTGGATCGTCGTTTCGGGGTTGTTGATGCTGCTGCTCAGATAACTGATCATTCCCCGGGCCGTGCCGGCGGAGGTCGCGTTGGTGTGACTGGTCAGGAACACGGCCGGATAATAGGGCGAGCCGAACTCAATGGAACGCGCTTCCAGCCAACGGCCCAACTGCGGCCGTCCGCTCCAGCCCTTCGACTCGTCGTGCTGGTCGCCGGTGGGCACATAGGCGCTGGTGGGGGCGCCCATGAACTGAATGTTGTAAATCGATTCGTTGTCGTGATTCGGATACGGGCTCGGGCCGACCGATCCCCGCAGAATGATGCCGCGTCCGCCGCCGAAGCGCACCGCGTCCGCCGAAACATAGTGCGAGGCGGACGTCGAGGAGTTCGACAA
>CAYTRP010000135.1:0-1528 GCA_964440195.1 uncultured Candidatus Sumerlaeota bacterium | reverse complement strand
GAAGGACATCATCTTCGAACAGGTGGAGGAGGAGGTCGCGACCCGCCTCGAAAAAGTACCGCCCGATGAAGATCCACGTGAACCGGTGCCGCCGCTGGTCGAGATAGTAATCCGATTCGCCACCGGCGTGCGTGATCCGGTAATGCGCCTGGGGCGAACGATTCGTGAATGCCGCATGCGACACATACACATTGTAGTAACCCGCCGCCGGAATTGCCGGAATCCACGTCGCCGTCGCCGTCGGCGCGCCGACGACACACTGCGCCAACCGAGTCGATCCAAAGGAAAACGGATTCTGGCCGTGGACATACGGGAAATGGCCATTGGCGAAACCGGCCAGCGTGCTGTTCGACCACGTCCCCGTCTCGACGTAATCGGGCGCGCCATCGTTGTTGTCCACGATCACCATGTGGGGGTTGGGGTCCCTCTCGCGTACGGTGAACACATCGGCTCCCGCGCGTTGCAGGTAATTGACCGCGCTGCACACCCCAATAATTAGTGCCACGCCACGTCCATCCATGACCGGCGTTCAGGTACACCGTGCGGTTGGTCAGGCTACCCGTGGGACGCCCGCCGCTCGGGTGCGGATACTGGCTGCGGCGCCCGGCATCGTCGGGTATCCACGTCTCGGGCGGAGATCCCCAATCCGGCTCGCCCGGTCCCGATTCCCAATCCGGTTCTGGTGCGAACGTCTCGATGGGAGCCCACTCGCCCGTTTCGTCGTCCGGCGCGTAAATCATGAAGCCGGACACCGGCAACGTGAACAGGTTGTCCGAAAGAAGATGCGTGAAGGAATCGAACGCCTCCTCGCCCAACCGCAACTTCTCCACATACTCGCGGGGAAACGCGATGCGCAGCTCCACCACGTTCGCATCGGTCAACACCACGCTGTCGATGCGCGTGCCGTCGGGGAAAATGGGTTGGGCGTGCAACTCCATCCGCTCGCGGGCGCTGGGGCCCTCCGCCAGAAGGCGAACCAATTCCCGCACCCGGGTTTCCAGCGGCTCTCCCCGAGTCGCCGCGAACTCCGGCCTCGGCACCGACACGTCTCCATGATGCCCCGCCGTGACTGGCGCCAACCCTGGCGGCCCCGCGACGTCATGGGTATCCGCGTGAAAGATGACCCGTCCATCATCCGCCACATCCGATGTCAACGCCTCGACGGCAAGCGGCTGGCCATCCGGCCCAAGCCCGTAGAAGGCGAGCTTGTCGGTCGACGAAACGGCGCTGGCCGGAAACAGGAAAGCGCAGAGAACAAAAAGCGTAAGTGCTCGGTGGTGCATGGGAACTCCCGTTTTGATCGTGATGGCGGGAGTATGGGACAGCACCGCTCCAGTGGCAAGGGGTTACGCCCCTCGTCGGCTATCCCACCATCCGATCGCCAGCAGGCATTCGACATGGTGGCGCTACCATCACTCTTCCCCCATCCCGACTCCTGAATCCTGAATCCGAACCCCGTCTTCACCCTTCACTGGCCATGTGACAGTCAAAAGAGGTCACCCAAAGTGCCTAACCATGACAAGTGACA
>CAYTRP010000134.1:0-8412 GCA_964440195.1 uncultured Candidatus Sumerlaeota bacterium | reverse complement strand
TTTCACCGGCCGCATGAGGGGGAGGTGGTGGGAGGACCTCATCGCCTTCATCCCGTGGATCCCGCTCCTGCTGCTGGACCTTCTGCTCGGAATTCTCGCGATCAGGGCGCTTCTCAATCCGGGCCTCATGGCTTCCTACACCTGGATGTTCTTCTCCATCGTATTCCTCCAGGTCATCTTCCTGATGCCGGTCGTGGGCATGGTCGGGCAGTTGATGGTGCTGTTTCACCTCTCAAGGCTGCGAACACGAGTCCCCTTCGATGAGTTGGCCGTGAGCAGGCTCTCCGACGAGGAAATCCTCTACGGGCTGATGGCGCGCCCCATCGCCAACCAGCATGTGGCGAACTTCGGGCTGCTGGTCGCCTCCATTGCGGGGGCCCTCCTCACCGGAGCCGTCTCGATTGTCTTGCTGGGCTCCATGCTCGTGGAGGTCTGGCTGAACCTGTTGATCGTCCCCCTTCTGCTGATCGGGCTGGCGTTTCGCTGGCTTATCTTTGCGGTGTCCATCGACATTGGCGCCGCCACCTCCGTGAGGGCATTCCTGTTCATCCAGGGGACGAGCGACCGGGTGCGGCGGGCGCTTTGGGATTGGTTCCGCGTGGGTGGAGGCTTCCCCGTCCTCTCCCCCGTCGTGGCCATGTTTCTAATGGCGCTCTTCGTGGCCAGCACCGCTTACGGATGCTTCCTCTCCTGCTTTGTCCTTCTCCTCATTGGCTTTGTCGCCATGATGTGGATGCGCTACATACGCGAAATCCCCATCTATGCCGGCAACATCCTGGACCAAACCGCCTCCCATTCGCACCTGTGGTGGGTTCGGACGGGCGAGGACCTCCCCTCCGACCATGTGGCGTTCCGGGACTGATTGGGGGGGCAACGCCCCATCAATTCTGGTTGTGTCAGCCGTCGGACGGGGACAAGTTCCCCGCGTCGGTTACGCCCGGAGGATGTCTCCCATGAAGCGCATTGCCATCACCGCCCTTGCCTTCGTCGCCCTCTCGCTGGGGGGGGCGGAAGTGCAGGCCCAGCGATTCCGCGAAGCCCTGCCGGAACACCTCCTGGTGGGTCTTTCGCCCTTGGCCAGAACAAAGTACGATGAAGCGATACGCTTGATGGACCGGATCCAGCATGAACAAGCGATGGAAGCCCTGCTAGTCGCGGCCGATCGGGCACCCAAGCACGTCGAAGTGAATCTGCAAGCCGCGGAAGTCGCCGGTCGCATGGCCATGATGAGCTTCGGCGAGACCTCAGCCCAGTTCTACCAGACGGGGATCCGCATCCTCGAGCGCATCGAGGGCGAGGAAATGGGCGGGACCAATCGCCAGCGGCTGGACGATCTCCTCAAGACCATGCGCGAAAATCTCGATGCCGTTCAGGTACGCGACGAAGAACGCATGTCGACCGGGTTCCGCTTGATGATGACGATTCGCCGTGAACGCCTGCAGCGTGCCGTCCGCGACAGCGACGAGGGCGCGCGTGTTCTTCTGGGGCGCGAAGACCGCGCGCAGCAACGCGACGAGGATTTCTTTGAAAAGCGGGCGGGGGAAATTTGGCCGCAATTGGGCGCCCCCGACCGCTATGTTCCTCCCCGCTTCAATATGGCCCAATTCGGGGGCGGCTTTGGAAGCCCCTTCGCGATGGACCCGGCCCTCTACGGAGACCCTGCCATGATGGGCGGTGGTGCCTTCGGACAACCGGGAATGGAGGGCACCGGATTTGGAGCCGGGGACCCGTTCGCGGCAGGTGGTGATCCGTTTGGATCCGCCGGTGGTGGCGGATTCGGCGCCGATCCCTTTGCGGGCGGTGGCCAGCAGGGGGGATTCGGAGCCGATCCCTTTGGTGGCGGCGGTGGAGCCAATCCATTCGTGGATCCGGGTCAGGGTGGTTTCAAATAAGCGGGATCGATATCGGCCCGCTCACATCCCATGAAACTTGTAACCGCGATTCTCAAGCCGTTCAAGCTGCCGGACGTCAAGGAAGCCCTGCAAGCGGCGGGCTTTCCCGCCTTGACCGTCACGGAAGTGCGTGGCTACGGCCGCCAGCGCGGCCATGCGGAACTGTACCGCGGATGCGAATACCACGTCGACTTCGTCCCAAAGTTGCGAGTCGAGGTTGCCGTCGAGGACGACCGGGTCGAGGACCTCATGAAGGTCCTCGTCGAAGCCGCTCGCACGGGCTCCATCGGCGACGGGAAGATCTTCGTGCTGCCCATCGAGGACGCCGTGCGCATTCGCACCGGCGAACGCGGCGAGGCGGCCCTCTAAGGCCGTTTGACGGCGGCAACAGCGATCCAGTCCGGAACCCAAGAGCCCCAAGAGCATGACAATCGCCCAAGCTTCCACTGATCGGATCGCCGGCCTGTTCACCCGGGCGCGGGCCGCGAACCGCGCGGCGCTCATCATGTATCTCACGGCCGGGTTTCCCGATCTCGAGACGACCCGCCGCCTCCTGCCCGTCCTCGAGGCCAACGGCTGCGATCTCGTCGAGTTTGGAATACCCTTTTCCGATCCCATCGCCGATGGGCCCATCATCCAGCAGGCATCCACCCAGGCCCTGGGCGCGGGGATGACGCTCCGCAAGGGGCTCGAACTCGTGCGCGAGTTCAGGGCTTCCTCCGCCATGCCGCTCGTGATGTTCGGGGCCCTCAACCCCTTTCTGGCCTATGGATTGCCAGAGTGCGTTGAGGAAGCGGCGCGCCTGGGAATCGATGGCTTCCTGATCCCGGATCTGCCCCTCGAGGAGGCGGCCGAAATGCGAGGCCTCTGCCGCGCGCGCGGCCTGCACCTCGTCCAATTCATCGCCCCCACGACACCCCCCGGCCGCATGAAGGCTATCGCGGCCGCCTCCAGCGGCTTCCTCTATTGCTTCGCGCTCAAGGGGATCACGGGGCTGCGCGACTCCATGGATGCCAACCTCGGCCCATACATGGCCGACGTTCGAAACGCGACCGGCCTTCCCCTCGCCATCGGCTTTGGAATCAGCCGCCCCGAGCATGTGGCCTCCGTGGCTCGCCATGGCGATGCGGCCGTGGTCGGGACAGGCCTGATCCGCGTCATCATGGACTGCACGTCGCGGGGCGGGAATCTGGAGGCGGAAGTGGGGGCCTACGTGCGGGGGCTGGCCGCCGCATTGCCGCGCAAACAAGCCTGACAAGGACGGATTCGCCCTTTACCTCCCTCGGGGCGGGTGGTCACTTTGACGGCCATGAGTTCGGCCCCTTCAAGGAGACCCGCATGCGCCTGCTCCACGGCTTGATGATCGCCCTTCTTGCCACCCCGGCGATTGCGCCCGCGCAGTTGCTCAAGAACAAGAAGTCCGACCCCAGGGACGACCGCCCCCCGGCCGCCTTCTTCGTGGATTCGTGGCGACCCGATCCCACCTCCGTGGTCGCGACCCTCGCCGGCGAGCCCATCGACGAGGCGGAACTCTTTGCCCACCTGCTCATTGAGCAAAGGGACCCGATGATCCTGAAGAACTGGCGGTCCGCGACGCCTAACGGGGCCCCGGCACAACACCGGGCGCTCCGCGACGCCATCCTCGCCCGTGCCCGCGTTCGTCTCGCCGCACAAAAGGCCCTGCTCGACGAGCAACCCCCCAGCCCGCAGGTCGTGGACAAGGGCGCGCGCATGCGGGCCTATCCCACCGCCACCATGTTGTACGCCGACCTGATCGCCCGTCCCAGCGTCGAGATAGATGCGGTCGATGTGGCCTATGCCTACGAGAGCAACCCCGCCCGCTTCCGCAAGCCCGATGCCTACGTGGTGCGCGAATTGCGCGTGCCCATCGGCCAGCCCGGAACCGACGCCGAACGTCTCGAAGCCCGCCGCCTCGCCCAGTCACTGCACGAGGCGGCCGTGAGTGACGGGGGATTGGCCCCGTTGCTGCGGCAATACCCCCAACTTCGCATTCTTCAGGACCCCGACGCGACGCAGCGGTTGGAGGTTGGCGGCAGCGTCGCGCCGCCGCTCGTCTTCGCGCAACTGGGCCGCATGAGCGAGGGGCAAATCAGCCACCCGGTCCCGACCTCTTCCGCATTCTCCCTGTTTGAGTTGGTTCGTGTGGAGCGGGGGCAGGCCATCTCCGTCCGCGAAGCCGAGCCCCAACTGCGCGAGGAATTGCGCCAGAGCGTCCTCAAGGTGCGGACGGATTCCCTCCTGGAGAAGCTGATCCGCGAGAAGTATCCGCTCGTCTACCGCGACGTCTTTCCCTTCGCCGAGGATGAATCGACGATCATTCGCATCGGAGAGTTCGACCTCAAGTACGCGGAATTGCTGGCCGCCTATCCGGACATCCCCACCGAGCCCCTCCCCACGCAGGAACCCTACGATGTGCCCGAGGGCGTCGGCGACTTCCTCAAGGACTTGCGCGACGGCGAACTGCTGACCCAGGAACTCGAGCGCGTCCGCGCGCTCGACGAGCCCCGATACCAGGCGGCGCTGCGCGCGGGCCGTGACCGGGTCCTGGCGGAGATGCATCGCACGCGCGAGCTGGCGGAACACGAGCCCACGGATGCAGAGGTACTCGAGTGGCTTGAACGGAACCGCGACCGCTTGGCCCCTGCCTCACGGCAGGGCCTCTGGCAGTTGAGCATCATCCCCGAAGGTTGGGCCGATCTGCCACGGGAGTCCCAACGGGCCCTGGAGGGGGAAATGCGCGGCGTATTGGCCGAGGTCGTCAACACATCCGAACGGCTGCTCGACGAACGTGAGTCGATCTCGGGCCCCCGTGTGCTTCGCGACCCCAATGCCATCGTTGCCCGCCTTCTGCGCAACGATCCGGGGCGCTATCGGATGGAGATGGTGCTGCTCGGCCAGAAGACCGCGCAGGAAGCCCGCAACGACCTCGGATTGGAGATCTCGGACCTCGTTGCGGGTGAGTTCGGCGAGATCGATCCCCGCCGCGAAGGGGTGCTCGCGGCCGTCTACGTCGGCGGCGAAATCGAACAAGCCGTCCCCCTCGACGAGCAACTGGTTGACCAGGCCAGAAAGGAAATGCTCCGCGAGCGGGTCATCGCCCCCATCGAGGACGAACTCGCGCAATTGGAGTCCGAAGGCCGGCTTCGCATCCTTCTTCCCGGGGACCGGGAATAAAGGGCATCGGGCCGGCGTAATGTTCTCCGGCGACTTGCAGGCGGCAGCCGAGGAGTTCAAGCATGATCAAGAAACCGCTCCTGCCCTTTCCGGGCAATGACGATCACCTCCGCCAGATCCTCATTCTGATCGGCTACATGCTGATTGTCGGCGGGATTGCGATCGCCGCGGTGGTCGTTTGGCCGTCCTTTCGATGGTCCATCAACGTCATTTCCCCCTTCCTCGTGGCGATGGTTGTCGCCTACATCTTCAATCCCGTCGTCAACTTCGTCCAGCACCGCCTGCGCCTCAGTCGCATTTGGGGGGTCATGCTGGTCAACCTCATCGTCCTCGCCGCGGCCGCCATCCTGGTCGCGATCATTCTGCCCATTCTCATCACCCAGGTCCGTGGCGCCTCGGAGGGCATACGCATCTTCGCGCGCGACAGGGCGGTGCCATGGGTCATCGAGCAGATCGGCGGCGCGAACGTGCCGGCGGCGGATCTTGCCATCAGCGTCTCCGATTCGCTCTCCGAGTGGATACCCGAGGGGGGCATCGCGGTCGGGGAGCTTGACGCGCGCATCGAGGCACTCGCCGCGTCGGACGAGGACGATGCCGTCTGGACCAAGGATGCCGATCTGCTCGCCAGCTCCATTCGCTCCTGGCTGGCCGCGTCGGACAAGGAATTGGTCGAGCGCGAGGCCCTCCGCGCATGGCTCGTCCAGCAAGCGGAGCAGTGGCGCGAGGTCGAGGGCAGCCGCCGTCTCTCGCGCCGATTCGAGGAATGGGTGGATTCGCGCGACCTGACGTTTGAGTCCGTCGTTGAGTCGGCCCTTGCCAACGAGCAGTTGCGCTCCGCGGCCCGTTCCGCGGCGGCGGGCGGAGCGGGATTTGTGGGTTGGCTGGTTGCCTCGCTCGTGGTGGCGATCCAGTGGCTCGTTCGATCCACGATGTTCCTTTCCTTCGTGGCCATGTTGACTTTCTATCTGCTGGTCGATTTTGCCTCCCTGCGTGGCGCGATGGAGGTCATCTGCCCGCCCAAGTGGCGCGCGCGCTTCTTCGACGTGCTCGACAAGACGGACGTCGCCGTCGGCGGATTCATCCGCGGCCAGCTCACGGTGGCCTTCCTCGTCGGCCTTCTGGCCACCGTCGGCCTGTTCCTGCTCGGCATGAAGCAATACGCCCTCCTCATTGGCGTGATTGCCGGCATGGGCAACCTGATCCCCTTCTTCGGTCCCGTGATCGGTGGCACGCCGGCGATGCTCTATGTCTTATTCTCGGAATCCTACTCCGAGGATCGGCTCCTTTTCCTCGGCTTGACGTTGGGCTGGTTCGTGATGATCCAGACGCTGGAGGGCCTCGTCTTCCAGCCCTACATCGTTGGGGCCGCCGCGCGCCTGCATCCCGTCGTGGTCGTCATGGCGGTGGTGATCGGCGTGCAGTTTGGCATCATCGGCGCGCTGCTCGCGCTTCCGGTGACCTGCATCGCGCGCGTGCTGCTCAAGGAGTTCTTCTGGGATGCTCGGCTGGAGGAGTGGCAGGAATCCACCGGACGCCGACGATTGGATGACCTTCCAGGCGAGCCTCGCCAGGAGGCCAACAAGAAGACCGCGTGACCGCGCGCTTCACTCGCCGTTCCGATCCCGTCGTGCAACCAAGGGTTCCGCCGATGTCTCTCGACCCACTTCATCCCCCCGCCGTCGAGGCATACCTGGCGGGACTCGCAATTCGCGATCTGCCCCCCATCTTCGGGGAAATGCACGCGCGCGCGGCCCGGCATCCGTTTCCCATCGTCGGGCCCGAGGTCGGAAGATTCTTCCACCAGCTCGCCCGGTTGCGCCGCCCGGGCCGCATCCTCGAACTGGGATCGGGCTGGGGGTACAGCGCCATCTGGTGGGCGCTGGGCGCGGGCCCCCGGGTGGAGATCGATTGCACGGAATACAAGCTCGAGAACATCGACCAGGGGCGGCGCTTTGCGGACACGGCCGGCGTCGGGGAATGCCTGCGCTGGCACAAGGGGGACGCCCTTGCGAGCGCGCGCCGCCTCGCTCCGCCGTGGGACATCATCTTCGTCGATATCGACAAGCACTTGTACGGCGAGGCGCTCGACTTTGCCCGCGGCGTCATGCGCCCGGGCGACCTCCTCCTGTTCGACAATGCCCTGCGACACGGCGATGTCGCCAAGCCGGCCGGGGATCGGGACGAACCCACCCGCGTGGTCGTCCGGATGACCGAACAGCTCTATGCGGACCCGCGTTTCGACGTGAGCCTGCTGCCGGTTCGCGACGGTGTACTCCTGGCGAGAATGAAGGATTAGGGCCACCGGCCGGCAAAAGTGTTTGCCAGGACGTCACCAACCGCCACACACTTGGAAGGAGGAGTCGGCACATGTTCAAGACACCCGGACGCATCCGTCCCGAAGACGAAAAGACCGTCCACGACCATTTCGAGGAAACCCTCGGCGACGCGCGCCGGCGCTCGGGCTTTTTGCGTCGCCTCCTTGACGACGCGCGCATGCTCTACACGATGCTGCGCGATCCCACCTACCGGTTTGACTGGGCCACCCGGGCCAAGGTGATCTTTGGCCTCCTCTACTTCGTCTCCCCCATCGACCTCATCCCCGACTTTGTGCCGGGTGTGGGATTCATCGACGATGCCGTTGTGTTGACGCTTGTTGTGCGCTCCCTGGGCGAGGCGGTGAAGCGCTACCGCCAGTCAAGGGGCATGGACGCCAGACCACACCCGGCACCCGGCGATCCCAAGACGGGAACCGCGTGAGCGCGAAGGACCAGGGACCGTGCGACCGACCCAATTCGTGATCGTTGCTCTCTTCCCGGTCGTGGCGATGCCGGGATGCGGCGGCGGCAAGCCCCCGATCGTCGATGCCCGCGAGTACGTTCCCCATACCGTCGAGGACGAGACGCACAATCCCTTTCAAGGTTCCGCCGGACTCGCCGAAGCGGAGAGCTTCTTCAGCGAGTACAACTACCAGCGATTCGGCAAGGGCCTGCGCATGGGCATGACCGAGGCCGAGTTGGTTCGCCTCGCCGGGGTTCCCGCCCGCAAGCGACTCACGGGCGAGCGCGTCGGCGAGGAGGAATTCACCTTCCTGTGGAATCGCGAGCCGACGGGCTTCCGCGTCCTGATGCGCGACGGGCGCGCCATCGGCTGGATGAGCGAGCGCGCCGTGCTCCTTGAGCCGGAAAGGCTGAGGCGCTAGGGCATTTTGCTGATTTATGTAGACAGTGTTGGCCGTGTGCTGGGAGTCAATGGGGATGAAAACAACCTCCCTGGACCTTCGTGAGCGCATCCTCGCCGTCTACGACGAGGGTGGGCAGAGTTACCG
>CAYTRP010000133.1:0-8485 GCA_964440195.1 uncultured Candidatus Sumerlaeota bacterium | reverse complement strand
GACAGGATGCGGGAGGGCGGCCTTGATGTCGCCCCATAGCCAATCCTCCTTGAACGGGATTCCACGGCAATGAAGAGCAACCTCCTGGGGACGGCCGAGAACGTGCTGCTTCTTCACGGCGTCATTGAAAAGTGGGTCACGTTGAAGACATACCTCTTGAAGGGATTCGAGCCCGGCGATATCGCCGTCGACGACGAAGCGCACTTCCTGGAAATCAAGAGCGACGTCACGCGCAGCATCCGGGCGCTCTCCGAGCGCCTCGGCGAAACCCGCTTGGATTATGGCGACAAACTGGTGCGCGAGATGCTCGGGAAATGCGTTTCCGTCACCCATGTCCAAGGCTTGCCCGCAGCGGACAAGCGCTCCCTGATCAAGGACTGGCACAAGGCGTTTGTCCTGATGAGCCGGACCTCCGGCGCGTTGGCCTTCCTGGCCGATGGCTATGTCCCCAAGGCACCCAGGAAAGCCGCGGCGGCGGGCTCCAAGGGGACCTCCTCCGCGAAGAATCCCGCGGTCGTTGTGGTCGTGGTGCTGGTGCTCGCCGCTGCGGGCTATTTCCTGTACCGGCGCTTCATGTAATGCGCCGTGCCGGGTGGTGAGGAAGGGGAACCTCCGCGGTGCCGAATTCCCCGCAGTTCTTCGTTGCCCCGGTTTTCCGCATCGGGGGGAATCCAGTGGTTGCCACACTTGTACCCGATACCTTCCTGGAGCCTTGGCTCCTGACCATTGTGCCGGAGGCTTGATCGCATGCGCCACCACCTGAATGCCGCGCGTCTGCTAACGCTGATGCTTCTTGTTGCCGTCGCCCTCGCGGGCTGCGGCATCTTTGGCAAGGAGAGGGGCACCCAGTCGCGCCTTCAAAAGGCCCAAAGCACCTTCAACGACCTGGAGCGCCTGGAAGGACCCGTTCACGACCCCGCGGGGATGGAACGCCTTCAAAACCTCATCAATCAGGGCAACTCGCTGTTGGCGGGCCGCCAGATTGACCAGGCTTTTGAGACGTCCAAGGAAGCCGTCACCCTCAGCGAGGATCTGCTGCCCCGCATCAAGGCCGCGCAGGCGCGCGCCGTTTTCCAGCGCGCCCAGGATGACGTCCATGTCGCCACGACCAACAACCTCAGGGCCGACGCCGAGCGCTGGAACCGCATCCTTGCCCTCCAGCAGGAACTCACCACCGCCCGGGGCGCCAACAACGATGTCGAGATCATCCGCCTCGCCGACGAGATTCGCGCCGAGGTCGACGCCGGCGTCGCCCAGGTGCGCAACCGCGCGGACTCCGCGCGCATCGAAGCCAACAAGATGCTCGATGAACTCCGGGCCCAGGGCGGCACGATGTGGGATCAGCCCAGCGTCACCAGGACGGAGAGCGCCATTCGCGACGCCGACCGCGTTTACAATGTCGACAAGAGCTTCGAGGAAGCCGAGCGCCTCTTCAAGGCGGCACAGGACCTCGCGCGCACCGGCATCCGCAACACGCAGGAAGCCAAGAGCCGTCGCGCCATCGAGGACATTGAAAACAGCCTCGCGGTCGCCCTCGACGAGGGAGCCCGCGATCTGACCGCCGATGAGTACAATCGCGTGTCCGACGTCCTGCGCCAGATGAATGAGGACTACGACAACCAGCGCTTCGAGTCGGTTCTCTCGACCTCGAACCAATGGGTGCCTCGCGCCGAAAAGCTGGTCGAGGAAACCAAGCGCGCGGCAAGTCAGGTGCGCATCGCCCAGATTCGCACCTCCATCGAGGACTTCCAGACCGGTCAGGTCGAGAATTACCTCCCCGGCCGCCTCGCCGCCATCAACGACCTTCTGGTCGTCGCGCAGCAGGCGGTCCAACCCGACACGGTCGAGGCTTTCGATCAGGTGCGCGAGATCTACCGCCAGGCCCGCAACGAGATTGACCGCCTGGAATCGGACTTCCGCGAGTTGGCCGACGCGGCAATTCGCCGGGCACAGACGCGGCTCGACGCGGCCAGCGCCGTTTACAGCGAAGTGAACACGATTTTCGCCCCCCGCAACCCCGAAACATGGGGAAAGCAGGGCGAGGTTTCCACCAACGCGATGGATGAGGCCCGCGAAGCGGCCCGAATCCAGATCGGTGCCGATCTTCGCCAGACGGCCGACGAAATCGAGCGTGCCCGTGGCGCCGTCGCGGCGCGCGAGTACAGTCGCGCCATCATCGCGGCCCAACAGCAGGAAGCGCAGGCGGACCGGATCCTCGACCGTACCTACCAGGTGATCGCCAACAATGCAGTCATCCAGTTGGCGGGCTTGATCAGCGCCTACGAACGAGACGGTGCCGCGATCTACTCCCCCGAAGAGTACCGCCGCGCGAACGAAGGCCTGGCGGCCGTGCGCGGAGCTATCGCCGGGGGCGATTTCCAGCGGGCGGTCGTGCTGGCCGGCAACACCCGCGCGGACATCGACCTCATGGGACAGGCCGTCGCGAACAAGGCCGTCGAGAGCATCCGCGAGACCCGCGCGATTTTCAACGCCATCCTCGGCAGCCGCTTCGCCTCGCCGAGGCGCGCCTGCGCCTCGGCGAGGCGGACCAGCTCATTCTCGAGGCGGAACAAAATCTCCAGGCCAATCGCCTCAAGGTCGCCATCGAGGGCGCCGAGCGCGGCCTTCGCGTGGCGCGCCAGGCCCAGGCCATCGGCGAGAAGGCCATTGCCGAGGAAGTCCTCGGACGCGTGACGACCCAGTTGGATCGTGCCGTCGCCGCCGGTGCCGAGCGCAGCGCGGGCGACCAACTGCAGCGGGCCCGCACGCTCAATGCGCGCGCACGCGAGTTCTACGCCGCCGGTGCCTACGCCGAGGCGGGCCAGTTGGGTGCCGAGGCGCTGGACCAGGCTGAGGCGGCCCTCTACTTCCGCATCAACAACGCCGAGAGCGCCATCGCCGAGGCGCAGTCGCTGGGTGCCTGGAATGACAACGCCCGTCAGTTGAGCCGGGCGATCGTTCAGGTTCGCGAAGCTCGCGAACTGATGGACCAGGATCGCTTCACCCAGGCCGGCCAACTCGCCGACAGCGCGAATGCCCGCGCCTCCCGCCTGGTCGATTCAACCAAGCGCTCCAACTTCCGCGACGCGCGCAGCACGGTCCTCGCCAACATGGCGCGCGGCCGCAACGAGGGGCTGACGCAGTTCCAGGCCGAGGACGCCATCGGCGTCCGCCGCCAGATCGCGGACTTGGACAACAATTTCACGCCCGCAGAGTACGAGCGCATCATGGCGGACGTGACGACCGCAAAGGCCCGGCTGCGCGTTGCCATCGAGACCACCGACGAGATCGTCAACGCGGTTCTCTCCTATCAGACCAATCGCCTCAACCAACTGGTCGCGAATGGCGCCGAGGACCTCAACCCCCACCAGGTGCGCGCTGCCCGCGAATACCTCAAGTTCTCCCGCATCGATTACGACGCCGGCAAGTTCTCCCAGTCCCGTCGCAATCTCGACAAGGGATTTGCCGCGATCACCCGGATCGAGCATGACATGATCGTCGACTCCTATGGCGACGAGATCACCGGCATGTTCCAGCGCGTCGCGCAGGCGCAGCAGGACTTCCGCTTCCAGCTCAGCCTGAGCCCCGAAACCGTCAAGAACCTGGCATTCGGCACGCACGCGCGCTCCTCCAATATCTCGGTTCCGGGCCCCTTGGTGGCGCGCACGTACCGCGACGAGATCGACCGGATCTACTCCGAGTTTCTTCGCGTCGTCCCCCCGCCGGACTTTGGCCATGTCCATGGCATGGTTCACCAGGTCTTCGACGACCTGCGGGTGTCGGCAATTGCATTCGATCGCTTCGTGATCCTCGATGCCGCTCCAATCGAGGAGGGCGAACGCCTCATCGACGAGGCCTACACGCGGTTGAACCGTGCAAATCGCGGGATGGCGGAAGTGAACAGCAGGATCTTCCGCGAGGCACTTGACGTCCGGTTGACGACAGCCGAGGCAAACACCTTCTGAGACCTCCCTTTGCGTGGATGGCGGGGCCTTCGCGGCGTTAGGGGCCCCCGCCCGCCACCGCATCAAGGGAAGGGAATGGTTTCTCCCGAATGGGTTCCGTGACAAGTCTACTGAACAATCCCGTCTGGGTCGTCGCCGGACTCTCGTACCTTGGCATCGTCTTGCTTGCCTTGTACGTCCTGCACGAGCTGAAGGCATTCAGGAAGAAGAAGTAAGCACTCCGAAGGGTTTCCATCGCATGCCCCGCAAGCCCGATCACACACGCCCGGCCAACCGCGTCCGCGTCATGCGCGATTACCTGGGCCTCTGGCAACAGTACTTCTCCTACTTCGCCGACAACCTCAGGGATCATAACATCACCGAGGGCGAGGAGCAGGAATTTGCGGAGATCATGAGCCGCCTGGCCTTCGACCACTTCAAGTTCCAGGAACTCGGCAAGCCACACTTCTCCGCCGCGCCAAAGATCCTCGAAGTGCTGCAGGAAACCATCAGCCTTGAGGCCATCAAGGCCTTGCCCGATGCCACCTTCAGCAAGATCCAGATCGACTGGCACACCCTCTTCATCTCCATGTACAAGGCCTTGGGCAAGATGACCGCCGAGCTCAAGCCCAGGGACCAGGAAGAACTGAAGCGGCTGACCGCCTCGATCTCCTCCTGAGCCCCCCGGAGCGGCTCTTTTCCCTTCCCCCCGCCATCGGCGATCCCTGATCGTCCCCCCCGCTGTCGGATCCCATGGATTGACAGCCAAGTTCCGGAGCCGAAGCTTCATGGCAAAGCGCAAGAAGAGCAACCTCGTCGCGGTCATCCTCGCCGCGGGGATGGGAACACGCATGAATTCCCAAATCCCCAAGGTCCTGCATTCCATCTGCGGCACCGCGATGATCGACCACGTCCTTGCCGCCGTGGAGCCAATGGGGCCCGACGCGATCTATGTGATCACCGGGCACCTGCACGAGAAGGTGAAGGCGCACATCGGGCCAAGGGCACAGTGCATCCTCCAGAAGACGCGCCTGGGCACCGCGCACGCCGTTCGCATGGTGCGCGGTCAATTGGCCGGCGTCGAGGGCGACGTCCTGATCCTGTGCGGCGATGCCCCGCTCATCAAGACCGAGAGCCTCCTCGAATTGGTGGAGCGCCGCCGCGGCCACCACACCGCGTGCGCCGTCCTCACCACCACCCTCGCGAATCCCTTCGGCTACGGCCGCATCGTTCGCAACCGCAACGACACGATTCGCAAGATTGTCGAGGAGAAGGACACCAACACCTACGAGGAAAAGATCAACGAGGTCAACACGGGCACCTACTGCTTCAGCGCCCGCGACCTGGTTTGGGCGCTTGGCAAAGTCTCCAACGAGAATGCCCAGCGGGAGTACTACCTGACGGACACCGTCGAGATCCTCAACGACGCCGGGCACGAGGTCGAGGCGCAGGTCGCCCCCGACCCCACCGAGGTCATCGGCGTCAACAATCGACGCGACATGGCACAGGCCGAACGCTACCTGCGCCAGCGAATCCTCAACGGCATCATGGACAGCGGCGTCACGGTCATAGACCCCTCGACGACCTACATCGACAACACCGTGCAGATCGGAATCGATACGACGATTCACCCCTTCACCATCATTCGCGGAAACACCGCCATCGGCGAAGGGTGCGAGATCGGCCCGAACGTGACGATCAACAGCTCGCGGGTCGGCAGCCGCGTCAGAATACGCTATGCCTCGGTGGAGCAGGCCCGGCTGGATGACGAGGTGACCATCGGCCCCTACTCGGTCGTGCGGCCCGACAGCATCCTTCGAAAGGGTGCCAGGCTTGGCTCCTTCGTCGAGATCGCCCGGACCGACATTGGCGAGGACACGCAGGTCCCCCACCTCTCCTACGCGGGCGACGCGCACATCGGATCCTCGAGCTATCTCGGGGCCGGGACGCTGACATGCAACTACGACGGCGTCACCCGCCATCGTACCGAGGTCGGCAACGACGTCTTCATCGGCGTGAACAGCACGCTCGTGGCGCCCGTCCGCGTCACCGATGGCACCCGCGCCGCCCGCCAATCAATGATCACCTCCGAGGGCGCCCACCCTCTCGACCTCGCGGCGCAAGCCCCCAAGGCGCCCGCCATGGGCGGCAAGAAGAAGCAGAAACGCCGTTGACCAACCTCCGTTTGACAAGACCCCGCCTGAGGGACAGCAGGATGATCGACACCTCCTCACCGCCGCTCATCATTCCCGGATCGGCATCGCGCGACCTGTCGCGGCGGATCTTCGAGCACCTGTCCGTCGAGCCCGGGCACCTCACCAGCCGCCGGTTCTCCGATGGCGAGACCTTCGTCAAAATCGAGGACAACGTTCGCGGACGCGATGTCTTCGTGGTGCAGGCAACCCAACAACCCGCCAATGAAAACCTGATGGAGTTGCTGCTGACTCTGGATGCCCTTCGCCGCGCCAGCGCCGATCGCATCACCGCCGTGATTCCCTACTTCGGCTACGCGCGACAGGACCGCAAGGACCAGGGCCGCGTCGCCCTCTCGGCAAAGCTCGTGGCCAATCTCATCACGACCGCCGGCGCGGATCGCGTGCTGGCCGTGGATCTCCATGCCGGCCAGCTTCAGGGCTTCTTTGACATTCCCGTGGATCACCTGATCGCCGGCCCGGTTCTGGTGAACTACATCCGGCAGAACTGCCTCGAGAATGCATGCGTGGTGTCCCCCGACGTCGGAAACGTGAAACTTGGCCGGGACTATGCCACCCAGCTCAACGTGGCCCTCACGATCATCGACAAGCGCAGGAGTTCCCCCAACGTCTCCGAGGTCATGGCCATCATCGGCTCGGAGAACGTGGAGGGGCGGACCGCGCTGATTTTTGACGATATGATTGACACGGCGGGGACCGTCTGCAATGCAGCCCGCGCCTTGATGGAGCATGGTGCCCGCGAGGTTTTCGCTTTTGCTACGCACGCGGTGCTCAGCGGCCCCGCCATCGAGAGGATCCAGCAGTCGCCTCTCAAGAAGGTCGTCGCCACCAACACGATTTCCCACGAGCCGGGGGCCTTGTCGGATAAGATTGAGATTCTTGATGTTGCCCCCCTGATCGCCAAGGCCATTGACCGCATCCACCGTCACAGTTCCGTTTCGGCGATTTTCAAGGAATAAGGAAAGCAAGCAGGACCGGGCGGGGGCCTTGACCCCGCGAGGGCCATACCCGACCCCGCCGCAAACACGGCGCAGATGACTGGAGGAAGTAAAGGATGTCGAAGAATATCAAGTCCCTGAAGGCAGAAGTACGCCAGGAACGCGGCAAGGAAGAGATCAAGAAGCTGCGTGATCGCGGCCTTCTTCCCGCCGTCGTCTACGGTGCGAACAAGGAGTCGATCTCCCTCTCGCTTGACGCGCACGATTTCAAGGTCATGACCACCCACAACTTGGGCGACGTCGTGCTCCTTGAACTGCAAATCGCCGGCGGAGCCGTTGAAAAGGTCTTCGTTCGCGAAATCCAGAAGGACCCCGTCAATGATCAGCCCCTCCACGTCGACCTTTACCGGGTCGATCTGTCTGCCCCCGTTGTGATGTCCGTCCGCATCAACAGCATTGGCGGCACTCCCGAAGGCGTGCGCCTCGGTGGTTTCGTGGAGCGTCTCCGCTACATGGTCAACGTCAAGGCGCTGCCCGAGAACATGCCGGCGCACATCGACGCCGACCTCGGCAATCTCGGGCTGAACCAGTCCTACACGGTTTCCCAGCTTCCGAAGTTCGAGGGCATCGAGTACGTCGATCCCCCCAACACCGCCCTCTTCGGCTGCAAGGCGAAGAGCAAGGCTGCCAAGGGCGAGAAGGAAGCCGCTGCCGCGACTCCCGTCGCTGCCGCTGCTCCCGCCGCTGGCAAGGCCGCCGCGCCGGCTGCTGGCAAGGCAGCCCCCGCCGCTGGCAAGCCAGCCGCATCGGCCGGCAAGGCTGGCGGCAAGTCCTGATCCCGCGAGATTGCCGGGAATCGGCAACGCTCGCTGCATGTGCACTTCGAACCCCGGCCGGTCATTCCGGCCGGGGTTTTGCCATGCCGGGGGCCAATGTTTCAAGCGCGGCTCTCAGGAGGTCGCTCCGCTTGGCCGGGGGCATGACGGTTTCGATGGGGAAGCCGATGAGGACGGCTTGGCCAGTCGAAACGGCGGCCGGCAACCGGCTGTCGCCATACTGCACGACGATCTGCGCGTGATCCGACGGAAAGTACCCCTCCGCGGAAGGAACACCATACACCGTTGGGAGCAGGTTGATGGGCGGTTCGAGGTCGCGCCCGAACCGGAAGGTACCAACCTCGTCGAAGGGTGAGCCACTCCCGATGCCGCCGGACGCGGTATGGATGCGCGTGGCCTGCGGAGAGGCCGTGCGAATACCCAGATGCTCTCGCGCGAAGGCGCGCGTGTCGCCATCGGCCAGCGGGCCGTCGAGGAGGTCCTCTCCCACGTGGGATCCACTGATGAGCAGCCTCCCACCCGATTCGAGATGCGCCACCAGCCTCTTGGCGGAG
>CAYTRP010000132.1:710-8520 GCA_964440195.1 uncultured Candidatus Sumerlaeota bacterium | reverse complement strand
GGGCCGCCAGGGATTGCGGGGGCGTAGCTCAGCGGGTTAGAGCGCCGCCCCGTCACGCCGGAGGTCGCGAGTTCAAGTCTCGTCGCTCCCGCCACTCTCCTTCTCCACACAAACGACGCCCGCAACAGTCCGCCATCGACGCGCCGCCACGCGCGTCCCCCGATCCCGTTCCTTCCGCTATCCCGTCCGGCAAGACTCCCTACCGCCTTCTCGGCGGCGCCTCGCGCACCGGGCGCTCCAGCACCGACAACAAGACCGCCACGGACGGCAGGATGATTGCCAGGCTCAGGATCGCCGCGTTCGCCGCGAACGCGCTCGACGGGTCCAGCGCCCGCAGCGCCACCAGCGCCATGTATCCCAAATAGGCCCCCAGCAGCAACAACCCCTCGGCCCTCGAAATTTGCAGCCCCGAAACCGCGATGGGCAAGCACAGCGCCGCGGCCGCCAGCATCACCCCGAAATCCGGCAGGTTCAGTGCCGCATCGAATGCGAACCCATTTGGCGAAAACAAAGCCGAAAGCCCCAGGACCCCCACCAGGTTGAAGATGTTGCTGCCGATCACGTTTCCGATCGCGATGTCGCGCTGGCCGCGCACCACGGCGGCGACCGACGTCGCCACCTCCGGCAGCGAAGTCCCCGCCGCCACGATTGTCAGCCCGATGACCTCGCCCCCCACGCCGGCCGCCTGCGCCAGCGCCACGGCTCCCGCCACCAACAGCCGCGCCCCGAACACCAACACCACCAAGCCCACCGCGACGAACACCAGATCCAGCACCACATGGCCGCGCGGGGCGGCCGCCGCCTCGCGCACCTGGTCATTGCGCGCCAGCACCGCCTGCAACGCCGTGTAGCCCACCAGCCCCGCCAGCAGCACCAGCGACTCCATCAGCGAGATGGTCCCGTCCGCCGCCATGATCAGTGCCAGCACGCTGAAGCCGACCATGACCGGGACTTCCACCTTGATCACCTGGATCGAAACCGTCAGGGGGGTGATCACCGCGCAAATGCCCAGAATCACCAATACATTGAAGACATTGCTGCCCACGATGTTTCCCATGGCGAGCGCCGCCTGCCCCTGGATGGCAGCCTGGACCGACGCCGCCATCTCCGGCGCGCTCGTCCCCCACGCCACCACCGTCAACCCGATGACCAGCGACGAGATACCCATGCGCCGCGCCAGCGACGAGGCCCCCCGAACGAGGGACTCGGCACCAGCGGCGAGAAGGAACAGACCGGCAAAAAGCGCGAGAAAGGCCATGGAAACGTCAGGGGATCAGCCCGGTCCAAGCACCCGGATGAGCATTGCACACACAAGTTCCCAGCGCATGGTAGGGGGGTCGCCCGGGGCGGGGAAAGAAGATTCCGCTTGAACGGAGCGGGGTTTTTCGAGACCCTCCTCCTCACGCGCTGCTAACAGCGCCTGAACGTTTGTCGGCTGACGGGGAGTGGTTTGACCGACACAACACGCATGCGAATTGTTGCCACCATCCCGACCTTCAACGAGGCCCAGAACATCCTTCCACTGATCGAGGCGGTCCTTGCGGTCTCCCGGTACATGGAAGTGGTGGTGGTGGACGACAATTCCCCTGACGGCACCTGGAAACTTGTGGAGGAACGCGCGCGAGTGGATCACCGTGTCCACCTAGTTCATCGACTGTCGGAGCGAGGGCGCGGAAGCGCCGGCGTCTCCGGTTTTCAACGGGCTTTGGCGCTGGGGGCGGACTATGTCGTCGAAATGGACGGCGACTGGTCCCACCATCCGCGATTCCTCAAGGCCATGCTCAGGGCCGTGCGGCACGCGGACGTTGTCGTCGGATCACGGCTCGTGCGGGGCGGGGGCGAGGCGGGAAGACATCCCGCGCGCACCCTCATCACCCGCATCGCCAACGCCTACCTCGCGGCGCTCCTGCGCCTTCCGGTAAGAGACTGCACGTCGGGATATCGTGTTTTCCGCCGCCGCATTCTCCAAAGGATCGACTGGGAACGCGTCCGGTCCAACGGACCAGCAATCGTTCAGGAAGTTCTTGTGGCAGCACGTGCGGCTGGAGCGCGCTTCGCCGAAGTCCCCATCCATTTCGAGGACCGACGCGCGGGGCAATCCACCTTCAACTCCAAAATTGCGCTCGCGGGAATCGTCGCCCCATGGCGGCTCCTGTTCACGGCGCCACCGGTGATCCCAACATGACCGAACTGCAATCCGTCCTCTCCGATGTGATCGAGCCCTTCCTCGCGCGTGCGCAGGGCGACAAGGATGCCCTGCTGGACAAGTTCGAAGCCTTCCTCGAAATGCTTCGCAATCGAACCCGCGACAACAACCTGACCGGTTTCCGCGACTCCAACGAACTCGCCATCCAGGTCGTCGGCGATGCGTTGGCCCCCCTCGAAAGCGCGCCCGATTCCATCCTCAACGGGGGCCCCGAGGAACTCCTCGACGTCGGCTCCGGCGCCGGACTCCCCGGCATCGTCTATGCCCTGTACTGGCCCGAATGCAGCGTCTATCTCCTCGAGTCCAACAAGAAGCGCCTCGAGTTCCTCACCGAAGCCATCGAACTCCTCGAACTCGGGAACTGCCACATCCTTGAAGGCCGCGCCGAAGCCCACGCCCACGAACTCGTCTGGCGCGAACGCTTCGACATGGTCACCTCCCGCGCGCTGGCGCCCCTGCCCATCTCGCTGGAACTCTGCCTGCCCTACCTCGCCCTCGACGGCTGGATGCTCACCTTCAAGGGAGCCAACCCCGCCGACGAAATCAAGGACGCCGAATTCGCGCTGGGCAAGCTCGGTGCCGGCAAGGTCATGGTCAAGTCCTACGCCCCGGGCCCCGGCGCCGGCAAGCGCAGCGCCCTGTGGATCCCCAAGACCGGTCTCACCCCCGACCGCTTCCCCCGCCGCGAAGGCATCCCCGCCAAGCGACCCCTGCGCGGCAGCCGCAGTTGATCGATCTGTCCCTCAATCCATGATCCCCACCCCCGCGATTCAACCCGCGGGGGTTTTCTATTCGCCCGCCGCATCGCAGCCCCAAAAATGCAGACCCGGCGCCTCTCAGCACCGGGTCTGATCAAATCAGTGTGTGTGGTCTTGGCGTTCCCCCGTGCTGCGACGGCACGGTTCGGTTTCCCCCATGGTTGTGGCGGGGGGCGCCCAGTGCCCTTGTCCGCCCGTTAAGGTTCGCCGGGAGGGTAAGCAGCCCATGGGGGCACGTCAATGGTCGTTCAGCGAAAAAGGATGATCGTTGGCATGGGCAGCAGGGACCACGATCTCCTCGGGCGGGATTTCCACCACGCAATCCCGCAACAACCTCGGCGCGGCCGTGCTCTTTCCAGCCCCATTCGGGCCGGCAATGATCACAAGGCACGGGCGTTGCTCCAGACCGTCTTGCAGCAAGAATCCACTTCACGAACAAAGCCCTTTCCCCCCAGCATCTTCTTCGCGGCTTGTCCATTTCACCCTTCACCCCTCACCCTTCACAATTCTCCGGAGTTCCCTCCATGACTCTTCAGCTCAAGATCGACGGAATGCATTGCCAGGGGTGCGTCACCGCCGTGCGCCAGGGACTGGAAGGCATCGCGGGCGTGACCGTGAAGGGCGTGGGTGTCGGCAACGCGCTGGTCGAACTCGATGCGCGCGCGACTTCCGACCAGGTCGTGCAGGCCCTTGGCAAGATGGGCTTCGACGCGACCGTCGCCGCCGCTTCGTGATCGTGCCTGCTCCCGTCGCGCCTCCCGACCATGCCACGCTTGCCGTTTCCGGGATGACCTGTGCCGCGTGCCAGGCGCGCGTGCGCCGCGTGTTGCTCGCCACCCCCGGCGTGCAAGAGGCCACCGTCAACCTGGTCATCGGCGAGGCCGTCGTGGCGTTCGATGCGTCGCGGGTGACGCCCGACACACTTGCCTCGGCAATTACCTCCGCGGGTTATCCCTCAAGCGTTGCTCCCCCACAAATCGACGCGGCCAAGGAAGCCGACGAGCGCGAACGCACCCACGCTCGTGAAATGACCTCGCTGTGGACGCGCACCCTCTTCAGCCTTTTCGCCGCCGCCGTGGGCATGCTGCTGTCGATGCCCCTAATGGAATCGCACGACGCCGGTCACCACGGCCACGCGCGCGTCGATCCCCTCATGGCGTGGGCGATGGAGTCCTTGTCGCCGCCGTTGCGATCGATCATGCCATGGCTGTACGACGTCGAGGCACGATGGCTTCAGGCCGTCCTCCTCGTGCTTACCCTCATCGTGATGGGATGGGCCGGTCGCCACTTCTACACGCGCGCGTGGGCCGCGCTGCGCCATCGCTCCGCCGACATGAACACCCTCATCGCCATCGGCACGCTCGCGGCGCTGGGCTATTCACTCGCCGCGACCCTCGCGCCGGGGTTCTTCCTCGCGCGGGGCGTGCTCCCCGACGTGTACTACGAGGCCGTCCTTTTCATCATTGCGCTCGTGCTGCTCGGCAACACGCTCGAGGCACGCGCGCGCGGGCAGACGTCCGCCGCCCTCCGCCGACTGGCTGATCTTCAACCTCGCACCGCGCGCGTCGAACGCGACGGCAAACTCGTCGAAGTCCCCACGGCCGACGTGCGCGTGGACGACATCATCCTCGTGCGTCCCGGCGAGCAGATCCCCGTCGATGGCGTCGTCCTGTCCGATTCGAGCGCCGTGGACGAGTCGATGCTCACCGGCGAGTCCATGCCCGTGGAAAAGGGTCCGGGCGACCGCGTCATCGGCGGCACCCTCAACACCAGCGGCGCGTTTCGCATGCGGGCGACGACCCTTGGCGCGCGCAGCGTCCTCGCCGGCATTGTACGCCTCATGCGCGAGGCCCAGGGGCAGCAGGCTCCCATCCAGCGCCTCGCCGACCGCGTCGTCGCCGTCTTCGTTCCCGTGGTGCTCGCCATAGCGCTGCTGACGATCTTCGCGTGGCTGGTGTTCGATCCGGTCTCGCCGTTGCTGCGTGGCTTCTCCGCCGCCGTCGCGGTGCTCATCATCGCGTGCCCGTGCGCGATGGGACTCGCCGTGCCGACGGCTATCCTCGTCGCGACCGGTCGCGGCGCGTCGCTGGGCATCCTCATCAAGGGTGGCGCCGTGCTTGAGCGCTCCGGGGAGCTTACCACCGTCGTCTTCGACAAGACCGGCACGCTCACGGAGGGACGCCCGCGCGTGACCGACGTGTTGCCGCGCGCGGGGACCGGTGCCTCCGCACTCATGACGGCGCTCGCCTCCCTCGAATCCTCCAGCGAGCACCCCATCGCCCACGCGGTCATTGAGTGGGCGCGCGAACGTGACCTGCCACTCGCGCCGTGCACCGGCTTCGCCGCGCTGCCGGGCCTTGGCGCGCGCGGGGTCGTCGAAGGCCGCGAGATCCTTGTCGGCAACGCGCGCCTGCTGCGCGAGCGCGCCGTCAAGAATCTCGACGACACGGAAGCACAGCGCCTCGCCGGGCAGGGCCGCACACCGCTTCTGGTCGCCATCGATGGCGCCTTTGCCGGCACCGTCGCCGTCGCCGACACGCTGCGGGCCACTGCGCGCGAAGCCGTCGCGCGCCTGCGGGCCGGCGGGCTCGACGTCGTTCTCCTCACTGGCGACCACGCGCGCACCGCCCGCGCCATCGCCGACCAGGCCGGCATCGAGACCGTCATCGCCGAGGTTCTTCCCGGCGGCAAGGTCGACGCCGTGCGCTCGCTGCAACAGCAGGGCCGCGTCGTCGCCATGGTGGGCGATGGCATCAACGACGCCCCGGCCCTGGCCGCCGCCGACGTCGGCATCGCCATGGCAACCGGATCGGACATCGCGCGCGAAGCCAGCGACATCACCCTCATGCGCCCCGACCCCGCGCTCGTTCCCGCCGCCATCGCCCTCTCGCGCCGCACCTATGCAACGACGCGCCAAAACCTCTTCTGGGCATTCATCTATAACAGCATCGGCATTCCCGTGGCGGCCGGTGCCCTCTACCCGGTGGCGGGCATCCTCCTCAGCCCCATCCTCGCGAGTGCCGCCATGGCCTTCAGCAGCGTCAGCGTCGTGACCAACAGCCTGCGCCTGCGAGGGTGGAAACCGTGACGTCGCGCCGCGTCATGCAAGGCGCGCCCTAGTAATCCCAGAACACGTCCTCCATTTGCGGCGACACCAACCGCAGCTTCACGTCCTCTGCGCCCTCCCTCACGAACAGCCTGCCCGATCCCCAATTCGCGAAGTTCACGCGCCCGTCCATTGAGACGGGCGCTTCTTCTTGAAGCGTGCGGGGCAGGGTCTCGCCATTGACGGCAATGCGGCCAGTCACCAAACGCAACCTGCCCGGCAACAGGTACTCCCCCTCATCAACTCTCTCCAATTCCTCAACCGCGAACTCGCGGCGCGAGGTTCCCAAGGCGCGACGCCAAACTTCAAAGTCCTCTATCGCCCCGGCACGGCGGAACGTCTGGTCATCCGGTGGCGCCACGGGATGACCCACCTGCGCCAGCACCACATCCGCCAACGACCAGGCTGCTTCGTTCAGGCGATGCCCGTCCTCCCCCACGGCCGTCATGATGATCGCGCCCTCGGAAATTTCGGCGAAACGCATGGATACCGTCACCATGTTGGGCCAAAGAAAATCGTGAGTCTGGACAACGATCTGGCGCGGCGGATGGCGTTGGTGCAGGTCGGCGCGAAGCGCGGAATAGATGGGTGTTCGCCAAGGGTAAACCTCCGCGCGGCTGAAACGATCCAGTTCGCCGGCCCCCCGCAGCCCGATGACGCAAAGGGCAAACGCCAGGTTGAGGCCCAGAAGCGCGGCGACGGCCGCGCGGGGCCGCATCTCCACGACCGGCGCCGCCATCAGCATGGCGGCAAAGTAAATGGGCGCGAAACCATGGGGACCGCTGAGCGGCGGCATGTGCAGGGGAACCAGCGGAAACAGACATGCCAGAGTGCCCGCCAGAAACAACGGCAGGAAAGTCCGCTTCTCAAACCAGCCAAGAACCGTGGCCAGGAGGCAAAACGCCGTTGGCGCGGGCAAATCCCGGGCAAGGATCGCCAACAGGACATCGAGATCCCCCACAAGAAGATGATAAACGCGCTCCGAACCCAGCGAGCGATCGTACTTTGCATCAGTCGGATTCCAGATGACCCGTAGATACGAGACCGGATCGCAGAAGACAAGGAACACCACGCACGCAAGAACGGATGCCGCCAACAGACGAAGCGCGCGCCGTTTCCACGACAAGCCCGCCCGGCCCGCCAGCGCCGCCACCAGAAAGACAGGCGTCAGGATCGGCCCGGAAATCTTGGTCGCCAGCACCAAACCCATTGCCACGCCCACGAGGCAGGCGGGCGCGAAGCCATCCGAACGATTTGCCCAAACGCATCCCAACGCCATCAGGCCGAGGGCCAAAGTGAATGCCGTATCGAGATACATCGTCGCGGCAATCCAGACAAGTCCGGGACACACCGCGACAAACAGCGCCGCCGCCAACGCCTGCCGTCGATCCCCCGCAACGCGCAGGATCCCCCATGCCAACGGAATCAGCAACGTTCCCGCCAGCACATTCGGCATCCGCAGAAACCCCGGCGACCACGGCACCGCCCAACCCAAGGGCAGAAACCACAACCAACGCGCGATCAACGACCACGCCAGCGGATGCGCCGAGCGACGCTCCACCAGGAAGCGCGTGTCGAGGTCGCGGATCGCCGACAGCGACGCCGTCTCCTCCGCCGCCATCATGTTGTAGGCATAGTGAAATTCGTCCGGATGAAACGGCGACGCGCCCACCCACAACACCCTCAGCAAGAACCCCAGCGCCACCAGCCCCCCCAACACGGCAACCTCGCGCCACACGC
>CAYTRP010000132.1:0-700 GCA_964440195.1 uncultured Candidatus Sumerlaeota bacterium | reverse complement strand
CCAACAAAACCAAACACGTGAGTTCAGTGTCCACCATCCACACGCCGCGTCACCACCCGGCATGGCTCCTCCGTCGGCTCTTCCGCGCGCGTCTCCATGCCCCACCCTGTCTGCTCCAACCCGCCCCTGCCGCAACGAAAACCCCGACCGGAACAGCGTCGGGGCCTCGTCTCCTTCGCTCAACTCGGAACGCGGAACTTGGAACGCGGAACTCTCTTACGATGCCACCTTCGCCCGGGGCGCAGCCCCCAGGACCTCCTTGCTCGCCTTGTCCGCGTACTTCTCGAAGTTCTTCACGAACATCTCCGCGAGCTTCGCCGCCGTCTTGTCATAGGCGTTCTTGTCCGCCCATGAATTGCGGGGGTTCAGGAGTTCCGTCGGCACGTTGGGCGCCGACTTCGGCATCGCCAGGCCAAACACGTCGTCCGCCCCAAACTCCGCGCCGGCCAACTTCCCTTCCAGGATCGCGTCGATGATCGCGCGCGTGTACTTCAGCTTGAACCGATGGCCGACACCGTGGCTGCCGCCAGTCCAGCCCGTGTTCACCAACCACACGTTGGCGTCATGCTTGCGGATCTTCTCCGCCAGCATCTCCGCGTACTTCGTCGGATGCCACACCAGGAATGCCGCGCCGAAGCACGCCGAGAACGTCGCCGAAGGCTCGGTCACGCCCACTTCCGTCCCGGCGACCTTGGCGGTG
>CAYTRP010000131.1:8041-8532 GCA_964440195.1 uncultured Candidatus Sumerlaeota bacterium | reverse complement strand
GATCTTGACGAGATGGAGCAACAGGTCGAGCGGCCCCTCGAAGACCGGGAGAACCAGGCGCTTTTCGCGCGGCGCCACTGCGATCACTTCCGCCATGCCCACCCTCCGCAGGTGCCGTCAGGCCGAGGGCAATGGTTGGTGAACGAAGGGCGTGACCGCCAATGGAAAATACGACCGGCCAGGAGAATGTTTCGGGCCCGCCAGACCGGGAGGAGGCACTGGACCGCGATCCCGCGAGCCAAGTGCTTCAACTCCAAAACAGATTTTGAAGCACAGAGTTCGCGGAGAACGCGGAGAAAAAGAAGGCGCGGGCCAGCAGCGATTTGTTCCCTATCCCGTCCATCCCGTTCTCCTGTCCTTTTTGTTTCTCCGCGAACCCTGTGCTGACTTTTGTTTTTTCGTGGGTTTGGCGGTCCGCCTGATCCGGCCGGGAACAACTCCAAGATGCGCCCGTGGACCGGGCATCGTGCGGGCGGTCTCACAAAAAAAGC
>CAYTRP010000131.1:0-8031 GCA_964440195.1 uncultured Candidatus Sumerlaeota bacterium | reverse complement strand
CCGCTTTCAGACCGTAGGGTCTTTGACCGGCAGGGATCAGTACAGATCCCAGCCGGGGACATTCGAGTCGCTCGACACGCCGCCGGTCACGACCGCGGGGCCGTGAAGCGTCGTGGCAAGACCGGAAACGTCCACGTCTTCCAGCCAATAGGTCCGGGTCTCACCATTGGTGAGGGTACGCGAATCCATGTAGGAGTAGGACGCTGCCGTGCCAGCCGCACCGATCAGGATCGGGTTCAGCTTATTGATATTGAGCCCGTTTCCCTGATAGAGATTGAAGCCGGCGTTGTCGATTTCCAGACCTGTCTCCCATGTGACGAGCACACCGGTCGAGGTAACCTTCGCATGGAAGTCAACCAGTTCAACGGCAAGGACGCCAGGGTCGCGGCTGTTCGCGTAGCCGTTGATATTGGCGAACGGAACCGTGGAGGCACCACCCGCGCCGCCCAAGGTACCATCGCTGATGCCGGAGGCTGTGGCAGGGTTCCCCGTGAAGCCCACTGGGCTTGGGATGCCATCGAACGTGAAGATGCCCACGATGTCAAAGACACCCGGGGGCGTCGCGTCGCCCGGAACCCAATCGGCAGGCAGGGCCCCGGCGATAGCGGAGAGGGGGTGACTGCCATTGTAGGTAATCGCACCGAGCGAATAGCGATTCGTGCCCGGATTCTGATCGGAATCCAGAGTATCCTCCGCACCCGGCAGGTTTGAGCTGATCAGGAGGACGGAAGCACCCGGCTTCGAGACCCAATTCGTGGCAGAGACCTGTGCGTCGTTGTAATAAACGCGCACGTTGACGCCACGGATTTCGCGAACGGGCGATTCAGCAGTACGAGCGATGAAAAGGGCAACGCGGTTCGTCGGCGCTGGGGAGGCAACACCGGCATCATCCACATGAGCCCAAGTAACCCCATAGATGCCTTGAGCAGACACCGTCCCGGCAGACATTGCCACGAGGGCGAGTGCCGAGAGCGAAAGCTTCGTGCTAATCTTCATAACTGTTCTCCGTGATTCTTGGAATTAAGGGACAAAACTGCACGACTCAGCGAATCTGATCAGTGAGCTGGAGGCTGTAGTCGAGAATCGCCAGCGCATCGCCCAAGCTAACAGAGGCATCTGCTGCATCAATGCCCGAATTGGCCGGGAATGGGAAATCAACGGTGTAGGGATCGAATCCTGGAAGCTGCAGGGAGTAGCTCAGGATTGCGATCACGTCCGAGATGTCCGAAACGCCGTCACCCGTCGCATCACCCAACGCTCCAATGCTCGAGGAATCGGAGGGGTCGGAGCCAACGGCCACTTCGTAGGCATTCGAAAGTCCATCGATGCCGAAGTCGCTGTCGACGTTCGTGTCGGGGTTGCCAGGGATGGCAACAACGCCCAAGGAATCGGGCAGGCCGTCACCCAGCGAGTCCGTGTAAACGTTGGCCACGACCGGATCGAAGATGTTGCCATTGTCGTCCGTCAGGCCAGCCTGCAGCAGGATCAACTCGACGCCGTCAATGATGAGGTCGCCGTCGGAATCCGCATTCAGGCCGTCGAGGCCGAGGAGCTGCTCCAGACCGTCGGAGATGCCGTCGGCATCCGTGTCGTACAGCAGCACGTTGGTTCCATCAACGTCCGGCGGGAACGTGAAGACGAAGTCACCTTCCTCCGTATCAACGCGGCCGTCACCGTCTTTGTCCGTCGACGGATTATAGGAGAGGAACGTGGCCGTATCGACCGTCAGGCTGGCAACCGCCGTGTAGACGAGGCCAAGCTCCGCGCGGGCGACTTCCGGGAACGTCGGGTCGGCGGTCACGCCGAACACCGTCGTGCCCGTCACGTCGATGGGAAAGCTGGCGGTCGTCTCAAGGCCAACGGCCGCTATCGGGGCGATGTCGCCCACCGCGATGCCGCGGTTCGTGCCAACCGAGAAGCTCAGGGGAGCGTCCGTGGGGTCGGCCGAAACAAGCACCGTGCGATACTGCGTCGTGCCGGGGACGTCGCCACTTGCCGTCGGGACAGCACTGACCGCCGCCGCGTAGAACGCGCTGGAGCCAGCCGTCACGGCCGTAAGGGACGAGGAGTCGACCTTGTTGTTGTCATAGTGAAAGCGGAATTGCATGTCGCCAACCACAGCGTCTGTCGCAGCGGACGTGCGGACGGCGTTGATGCGCACAAAGAACGGTGCGTTCGGGCCCTGGGGAGGCGCGGCCTGGGCCGAACCGTCGGGGCTCGAGTAGTCAAGCAGCAGCGAGTACTGGGCGGCGGCAGGTACAGCCAATGCAGCCGAAAGCCCCAGCGCTGCAAGCGCCAAGCAAATATTCTTCTTCATGGTTTCGGTTTCTCCTACTGGATGTGAGAGTGGTTTCCGGGGAAAGGGTGGCAAGTGTCGACTTGGTCAGGGTCGAACCGCTGTTGAAGTACACACGTGATTTGAGTTCTTTTCAGTACTCGAACAAGCTTCCTAGGCTCCTGATCGCCCCGTGTCGAGAGAAAAGTGCCGCCGATACCGGATATATTCGCCCTCCCCGTCACCTCGATTTTCCCATCTCCCCCGGTCCGGCGGCGAGGCACCCCTGCATTGTTGAAAATATTCACTTTATCCGAAAGCGATCCGCCCCAAAAAACCGCCCGCCGGAGAAGATCCCCCGGCGGGCGGCCACCCTGCATGCCAAACCCTTGGACCCCGACATCAGTCCAACGGAAGGTCCGACCCGTTCGCGATGGCGACGGCCAGGGTTTCCACATCCGCCTGCGTCACAGACCCGTCGCCATTGGCGTCGCCCACGGCGGGCGGAGGCGGGGTCCCCGCCGCCAGGAGGTTCGCCAGCACCGTCACATCGGCCACATTGATCAGCCCGTCGCCGTTGACGTCGCCAAGCTCGCCGGGCTCCACGGGGACGCCACGCGGCGTGACCGAGAGGTCGTCCAGCGCGAGCGCCTGACCGTTCGTGCTGCCACCCGCCCCAATGTGCTCCCACCGCAAGTACACTCGCTGGCCCGGATTCACCGAGAGCCCGGAAATGGTCGCCTCTTGCGGGAAGGTCAGCGCGGGGGAGAAGATCGAGTTGTTGTTCGCATCCGCGGGGAAATCTTGCGATGCCTCCGGCACCTCCGTCCAACTGTTCAGGCTCGTCCCGACATACAGCCGGAAGCCGAACGCCCGCGACCCGCTGCGGTACTTCTCGATGTCAAACGCCACGTCCAACTCGTTGATCTGGCTGCCGGTGTTGTTCAGCATCGTCAGGATGATATTCCGGGGCGAAGAAAAGCTTCCCGATGTCAGGAAACCTACCGCGCGGTCCGTCGCCTCGGCATTCACGCCATCGCCGAAGTTATACGCGTTCCCGCCCGACGTCCCCGTCAGCGACCCCGTCCCCGTGTTCCCCGCCGAGTTGCCGGTCTGATAGGTCAGGTTGGCTGCCGAGATCGTGCCGCCCGAGAGGCTGAAGCCGTCGGGAAGAGGTGCCGCCGCCACCGAGCCCAGCGTGTCGAAATTCTCCGTCTCCGCCACGTCCACCGCTGTGAGCACCAGCGGACCGGGTGCGACGATTCCGGTGACCGCGACGACCTGGTCACCCGCGCCAGAGGTCGAATGGACGATGTTCCCGCTGACGGGGCCACTGGTCGCCGAGGCAGCCGCCCGGGCAAAAACCGTCGTCGCGGCCAATACCCCGCCGGATTGAGTCAACTCAATGGTAGCGGGATTTGCGGTCCAAGGACCGCCCGAGGACAGACTGACCTCGAAGCCTGCGGGAGGAGCAACGAAGACGCTTCCCACCAGGTTCTCGCCCGACACGGTGTAGCTTTGCGGGGCGCTGGCAACGTTGATTTCCGCGAGGAACGTCGCCAGTGCCGCATCAAAGTTGATTGCGGGCACGGTGGGCGGCAGGGCGGTCACCCGCACGTCATCGATCGCCAGTCCGTGATCCACTCCACCGTCGTTGATATCCAACCAACGCAGGAAAATCTCCTGACCGGGGAGCAGGTCCACACCTTGGATCGTCACATCAAACGCGACTTGATTGGCGGGATCGTTTCCGTCGAGGGGAGATTGGGTGGCTCCCACCTGAGGAGAAATGAAGTCGAGCGTCGGCACGGCTGTGAAGCCGTCGTTCGACACGGGCGCCGTGAGGAACGGTTCATCGCTGATCGCATAGCTGAACTCCAACTTGTGAGCCGACGTGTTGTTGGCCAATCGCCATTGTTCACCGATGTACTCGACCTGGATCGAGGGAATCGTCACCCCAGTGTCGTTCAGCAGCCGAAGGCCAAAGTAAAGCGTTCCTGTGCTGGTCCCCGCCACGGATCCAAGCGCACGTTCGGCGACGGCGTCCTGTCCGAAGCTGTACATGCCGCTGGACATCGCGGCAAAGGGGTTTGAGTCCGCCCCCGTGGACGCGAAAATCCCTGTAACCGGAGGGTTTAAAGCCTGCGAGGCATACCAACTCGCGAGGGTTGCGTTGTCGCTCCAGGGATACGGATCGGCAAAGTCGCCCTCCGCCTCAGTCACGAACTGCTCCAGGTTCGGCAGTGTGTCGAAATCCTCCTCATAAACCGAGGGAAGCGTACCCGTGAAGGCGGCCGGGACGGTGGAGCTGAGCGCGCGACCCGTCAACTTCACCCGCTTGGGATCGCGGTTGCCGTCGTTGTGCGAGATCACCAGCGTCGCCGCGTACTCGCCCGGTGTCCCGAGCGGATCGAACTCGATGGTAACCACCTGGGTCGCCCCCGGCGCCACGTTGAACGGAGTGGCCGGTGTCGGAGGCACCACGCGGAAATTCAGGTCGTTGGGCTCGACCGCGAAGCCCGTGATGTTCAAGTTGTTGGATGCCAGAGCGCTGTTGCGCACTTCGATGGTCAACGCCGGCAGCGGGAACACGTCGTCCAACACCGTCCCGTACTCCAATTGCTTCTCGCTCACGCGGATCAACGGGCTTCCCGAGGGAGTCCCGGCCCGCAGGCCATTGATCCATGCGCCATTGCTGTCGTTGTCGTTTGGCTGACCCGGGGTCGAGACCTCAGTGATCCAGAACACATCAGAATCCGAGAGGTAATCGTTCCCCAATGTTTGCAGGGAGGTATCGACGCTGTTGGCCGGAGCGGTGGTCAGTCCCACATTGGCCGACTCCGCCAGGGGCCCTCCGGCCACCGTCGTGCGCCATGTCACGCCAAAACCGTCACCGGTGATCATGCCCGTCGCCGTGCGGTCCACCCACGCCACATCGTCGCCCGCGAAGTCGATGCTTCCGCCCCCCACGCTGGTCAGATACGGCGAATTGAGCACAAACGTCAGGTTCCAATCCCCGCCACCGGGATTGTAGGAGAGATCCTCGGTCAAGCCCGCATTGCCGCCCGCCACCACGATCAGGGTCCCGGCCGGGAAGTTTTCGGCGATCCCCTCCATACCCGTGAACTGCAGCGCGCCAAACTTCGAGGTCCGGGCAGCCTGAGAGTCCCCAACCAGGTACTCATTGAGCCGGGCAGCCGTCAACGGCTCGGCCAGCACGATTTCCATCCACTCGTCGCCTGCCGCCGTCAACGATCCCGGCGCGCGACTAAATTCGTTGACCAGAATATTCTGGGCGTTGAGAGGTGCGCAAACACCCGCGACCAGCAAACCGGCCAGCAGCACGTTTGCAGCACGCTTCCTTTGGCATGACTTTCCCATCGACCACGACTGCGCGATTCCCATCAGGTATTCCTCCTGGGTTTTTCGGCTTCATCCGGGTTCGTTCCAAAACGGCGTCGGCAAACTCCACACGCCAACGCAACACCGACACCCACCAGACCACCCCGCCTCGTGGGAAGAGAAATCGCGACCCCTCATTCAAAACTTGCCAAGATTCCCCCCTCGTCGCTCAGCCCTTCTTCCGGCGCGATGCCCGCTCCTTGCGGCCCTTCCTCTTCTCGTCCTTCTCCTCCGCCGCGTTCACATCCAGCGCCATTTCGATCAGTCGCAGATAAGCGCCCAAACCCTGCTCCATCACCCGGCGCTCTTCCTCGCCGAGTTTCCCCAGCAACTCCACGCTCGAGGACTGGGCCCGCTCATCCAACTCCCGCGTTTGCTTCCGCCCCTTCTCCGTCAGCAAGAGCGACTGGCGCCGTCCATCGGCCGAGTCCATCTCCATGGCCACCATTCCCTCCCCCACCAACGTGGCCACCGCTCGCGAGAGCGCCGCTTTGTCCACGCGAAGCGCCGCCGCGAGATCCCGCGCAATGGGCTTCGCCTCTCCCCTCAACTCGCGTTCATAGATCAGGTTCAGGATGTGCAACTCCAGCGAGCCAAAGCCGATGCGCTTCTGATGGCCGCGGCTTACGGCCTGCATCGCGCGCAGCAGACGCCGTTGCTGATCCCGGAAGCGCCGCGCCTCGGCGCTGGTGATCGACTCCACATCGCTGGCTGCCATCGGCCGGCCTCGCTTTCACGGGGAAGGTGCCGGAATGACAGCCTAGATGGTTGATCAAGTCAACCAATATTCTCGCTCTGCTCCCGCACCCTCGGAATGCCACGGGGAGGCGAATCGTTTTCCAGTATTCTCATGCGCTTATGATCGGAAGTATTGTGACTTGAGGGCATGAGCCCCCTCGCCCCCTCCATCGTTCTCTCGGAAGAAGACCGCAAGGGCGTCCACCGCCGCCGTCCGCGTCTTCTTCCCGTTCGGTTGGCATCCATACCTCCTGACTTCGTGGAACTCCGTCACAAATCCCCCGCCTGCATCCTTCGCCTCTCCGCCGCCGCGTACGCCGCGCGCATCACGGGGATCATGGGACCGCCAACCACCAGGGAAACGAAGCCGACCATCAGATAAGCAGTGGCGGACATCCAGGGATGGCCAGCCAAGTAAACGGCGGCACCGGCCAAGAGCATGACCACTCCGAACAACGGCAGGCCCCACGCCAGCGCCATGACCAGGCCGCGATGCGTGCCGCGCGGGGCGCAGATTCCGCCGACAGTCCCCAGGGCCGCGCCCCACAGGCCGATGAACGTGCCGGTGAGCCCGCCCATCAGGCCGGCGTTGAGATACCACGGGGTGCCGGTGCCGGGGACGGTGATGGCAAGGGTTGCGAAAGCGAGAGGGTCGATCATGAACGGGGTTCTCCATTCTTGTGAGAGTCATAATCCCGCAGGATCTCGCGGGCGGTTTCCATGTCGAGGCGCCCCTCCGCCGCCATGGCGCGGATGCGGCGGCGGAATGGGTCGCGCTCACGCTCGTTGCCGAGGGCTTCCACCTTGGCGATGAGGCGGTCCAGCCGGGCCCGCAGCGTGGGGTACGAAACGCCGTACTGCGCGGCGACCGCCTTGAGGGAACCCGAGGCCAGCAGAAACCGGTGGAGGAAGGCGAAATCCTCCTCGTCCAGTTGCTTGATCCAGGGGGGAAGGCGGTCGGTTGGAGACATCGGAAGGGCTCCTCGCGCTTGAACAAAACGAATGGACACTTGAATTTTATTGAGGTCAAGAGCGATTTTTCATATTATTGAGGTTAAGTTTTACTTTATTCAAGTCGATGCGGCGCTTCAGGCCCCCCCCCGCCCCCCCCCGCCCCACGCCATCCGGCAAAATGCCCAAACTCCGGAACCTGGAACCCGGAACTTTCATTCCCCCTCGACTCCCCCGTGGCGTTGCTCTTGCATCGGCGGTGGGCGGACAGGCCCGTGTCATCGAGGAGAGCAGAAACCCCCTTGGCCGTCAAATTCCAGGATTACTACAGCGTTCTCGGTGTCTCGCGCGACGCGACGGCGGAGCAAATCCGCAAGGCGTACCGCACGCTCGCCCGCAAGTACCACCCCGACGTGAACAAGGACAAAAGCGCGGAGGATCGGTTCAAGCAGATCAACGAAGCCTACGAGGTCCTGAAGGACCCGGACAAGCGCTCGCGGTACGACCAGCTCGGCGCGAACTGGAAGCAGGGGCAGGAGTTCCGCCCGCCGCCGGGGTTCGGGGGCGCTTCCTTCGACTTTGGCACGGGCCGGGGTCGCGCCGGGGGATTCGCTCCCCGCGGTGGCTTTTCCGACTTCTTCGAATCCCTTTTCGGAAACATGGGT
>CAYTRP010000130.1:2124-8540 GCA_964440195.1 uncultured Candidatus Sumerlaeota bacterium | reverse complement strand
CCATCACGAATTTCCGCGCATCCATGAACGGCGGATTCCCGATGATCGCATCTGCCTTGGGCCACGGCGCGAACAGCGCGTCGGTTTGGACGATGTTGTCGTCGAGGTTGTCGAGGGGAAGGGCGGGTTCCTGTTCGAGGGGGAGGTCGAGCTGGCCGTTTTCGAGCATCGCGCGGGTTTCCTCGATGCCCTGCTCCTTGCCGAGCATGAGCGTGACCTTGGCGAGTTCCACGGCGAAGCCGTTGATGTCGATGCCGTGGAATTGCTTGAGGCTGAGGAGCGGGCGCGTTCCGGCGAGCGAGCGGGCGCGCTGGCCGAACTCGGCGTGAATGCGCGCGAGGATGCGCATTTCCAGGCGGCGCATCTCGCGATAGGCGACGTAGAGGAAGTTGCCGCAGCCGCAGGCGGGGTCGAGCACGCGGAAGCGCAGCAACTCGTCGCGCAGTTTCTGGAGTTCCTTGAGGGTTTTCGCCGCGTCGATGCGTTCCATCCACGGGCGCTCGATGGTGGGGCGCACGACTTTCTTGATGTCGGCCTCGCTGGTGAAGTGGGCGCCAAAGGCGTGGCGCTCTTCCTTGTCCATGCTCCCCTCGAAAAGCGCGCCGAAGACGGGGGGCTGGACGAGGGACCAGTTCTCGTTGGCGGCCCCGGCCAGCAGGCCGATTTCCGCCCGGGTCAACTCGATGGGATCGATGGTCTCGAAGAGGCCGCCGTTGAAGTAATCGACCCTGGCGAACCGGCCGCCGCGGGCCTGCTCCGGCGAGTTCATCTGGCGGAAGAGTTGGCCGAAGAGATCGTAGGAACTGGCCCCCTCCGCGCAATCGTCGATCAGGCCGGTGAAGAGGCCCTTGGGGAGCAGGTGAAAGTCCTCCGCGAAGAGGCAGAAGACGCATTGGAGGATGAAGCGTTGGGCGGCGGCGCGGTTCTCGCCCCGGGCGACGAGTTCGTTGAAGACCCGGGCGACGGTATCGGCGGCCTTGCGCGAGACGGCGACGCGGTCCTTGCCGAATCGCGGCTTGACCTCGCCGGGGAAGAGAAACGCGAGCCCGAGGTAGCGGTCGGGGAGTTCCGCGAGGGCGATGGTGTCGATGACTTCACTCTGGTGGAAGAAATCGTACACCCAGAATTCGTCGAAATTGCAGAGGACGACATGGCGCGGCTTGGGGTAGGTATCATGCCAGTAATCGCGGGCCTGGTCGTAATGAAGGGCGAGGTTGGAGCCGCGCTTTTTCATTTCGATCAGGACGCGGGGCTCCCACAGCAGGCCGGCGAAACGGGTGCCCTTGTCCTTGGCGCGGACGCGGGATTCCAGGGTGGCTCCGGCCTCCTTGTATCCCTCGTGGCCGAAGGCCTGAAAGAGGCGGTCGAGAAAGACCTGCGCCTCGCCCTTTTCGTCGCCGGAGAGGGACTGGGCGTACTGGGCGAATCTGGCGAGGGGTTCGCGGCGCGGATCGGACATGGGCGGGCCATGGATTCGTGGTTGGGCATTGCCGGGGCAATACGGCAACCAGAGTCACCACGGGCGCAACCACGGCAAGGGGTTTGGGCCCGTCCCCCATCGCCACTCCCCGGTTGCCCCGCTGCGGTTTTTGCCCGATTCGGGTCATGCCGCCCTGATCCTCTCCGGAGCCCGTCCCTTTGGCCGACCAGAAAATCCTCCTGCACTACCACCGTTTCGACGGAGAATACGAGGGTGTCTCCCTCTGGGTTTGGAATGCCCAACCCATCCCCCAGGGCCGCGCCTTTGACATTTTTCCTTCTGGCACCGATGACTTCGGCGCCATCTTCGAAATTCCCCTCGACTCCTTCGCATTCGAGGCGCGCCACGACCCCGTCATCGGGATCATCCCGCGGCGGTTCGCGTCTTGGGAGCAACGGGACGGCGGCGACCGCTTTTGGCGGCAAAATCTCGGCACGGAAGTTTGGCTCATCAACGGCCACCAGCGCATCTTCACCGAGAAGCCCTTCACCGGCTGCCGGATCCTCCGGGCCACGCTCCACACGCCTCGGGTGATTCACCTCTCGCTTTCCGAAGGCATCGACGAGGACGCCGTCGCCACCGGCACGGTGTGGGCCGAAACCAATGGCCGGCGCATCGGTCTTGATTCGCTCAGGGCCGCCGACAACGAACCCGAAAACCACGTCTGCCATCTTGTCGCCGAGCTGGAGGAGCCCATCGACGATCTTGGGCTCGATTGGTCCGCCGCCTCCAGCGAGTGGGGGAGTGCCCCACTCGATCCCCGCGGGATTCTCTTCACCCGTTTCAGGCCCCGCGACGACGACTGGTTTGGCGTTCGCCTCACCCCTTCGGAAACCCACTTCCGCATTTTCGCCCCCATCGCCAGCGAGATTGAGGCAGCCATCTTCGACTCGTGGGACGGCGACGAAGTGCGGCGCATCCCCCTCGAAGCCGGCAAGAATGGCATCTGGGAAGCGCGCATCGCGGAATCCCTGGAGGGCTTCTTCTATGCGTACGACCTGCACCTGCCGCACAAGGGGCGCATCAGGCATGTGATCGACCCTTGGGCCACCAATACGGTTGGCCGTTCAGACCGCTCTCGCATCACCAATCCCCGCCAAACCGATCCGGCCGGATTTCGCCCGCTGAAACGGCCCGATCTCGGCGTATCACCCACGGACGCGATCATCTACGAGGTCAACATACGCGACTTCACGATCTCACCCACGGCGGGAGCCACCCATCGCGGCCAGTTCCTCGGCATGGCGCAGTCCGGCACCAAGTACGCCGAGGCGGCAACCGGGCTGGATCACCTCCGCGAACTCGGCGTCACCCACGTCCAGATCCTCCCCGTTCAGGACTTCGACAACGACGAATCGTCACCCACCTACAACTGGGGCTACATGACGGCCCACTTCAACTCGCCCGAGGGGATCTATTCCACCGACTTCAAGGGACCCCATCGGCTGGCCGAGTTCAAGCAACTCGTCCAGGCGCTCCACGAGGCGGGCATTGGCGTCATCCTCGATGTCGTCTACAATCACACCGGCACGCAGAATACCCTCGAGCACGTCGTCCCGGGCTACTACCTGCGCCGAAACCTCATCGGCGAACTCTGGAACGGCTCGGGCACCGGCAACGAGTTTCGCAGCGAATCGCCCTTCGGGCGTCACTTCATCCTCGAGTCCTGCCTCTATTGGGTCGAAGAGTACGGCATCGACGGATTGCGTTTCGACCTCATGGCCCTCGTGGACCTCGAGACGATGAAACGCCTCCACCGCGAACTCCTCGCCGTCCATCCGAACCTGCTCCTTTACGGCGAGCCTTGGATGGCCGCCGGTTCCGGCGTTCCCATGCCCACGGACAAGTCGACCATCCGAGGCACCGGCATCGGGGCCTTCAATGATCACTACCGCAACGCCCTCAAGGGCGAGCCCGATGGCCATTCCGCGGGCTACGTCCAGAATGGTTCCCACCGCGACAAGGTCCGTTTGGGCATTGCCGGGTCCATCGACGACTGGACCACCTCACCCGTCGAGACGGTCAACTATGCCACCTGTCACGACAATCTCTGCCTCTGGGACAAGCTCGCCATTTCCTCCCACGGCGCCGACGAGGAAGCCCGCATCCGGATGCAGATGCTCGCCTTCGGAATCCTCGCCGTCTCCCAGGGCATCCTCTTCCTCCACGGCGGCGAGGAGTTCCTCCGCACCAAGGGCGGCAGCCACAACAGCTACAACGCCGGCGACCAGGTGAACCAGTTTGATTGGACGCTCAAGGCGCGGCACAAACGCGTCGTCGACTTCCACAAGGGCATGATCGCCCTGCGTCGCGCCCACCCGGTCTTCAGGCTCGGCACCGCGGACGAGGTGCGACACCGGCTTGAGTGGCACGACCACGGACTGCCGACTCCCGCCTGCCTGGCATTCACCCTCGATGCCGGCGAGGATGCCACGGAATCGTGGGACCGCGTGCTCGTCCTCATCAACCCCACGGGCCACGAAGCGAGGTTCAATCTGCTGTCCGGCGAAAAGTGGAAGGTCCATGCCTTGGCCGACAAGATCGATCTCGCGGGAATCTCCCATGCCGCCGGCAACATCGTCGTGCCGGGACATTCCCTCGCCGTGCTCGCCCACTAGGGTCGCGGGCGGGCAATGCCGGCACAAAAATGCAAGCCGGGCGCAGGAGAAAACTCCCGCGCCCGGCGTAGCATGGTCCTATGGTCAGGGGTTGCCGCCCGGTTACTTCTTGGCGGCCTTCTTCGTGGCCTTCTTGGCAGCCTTCTTGGCGGCCTTCTTGGCGGCCTTCTTGGGGGCAGCCTTGCGGACGACCTTCTTGGCAGCCTTCTTGGGGGCGGCCTTCTTTGCAGCCTTCTTCGGCGCGGCCTTCTTGGCGGCCTTCTTGGGGGCAGCCTTCTTGGCGGCCTTCTTCGCCGTCTTGGCCGAAGCGGTCACGGTGCGGGTCTTGGGCTTGGCCGCCATCGGCGACTTGCCAGCGGAAGAAGCCTTCTTCTTCGTGGCAGGAGCCTTCTTGGCGGGGGCTTTGGGTTTGGCGGTTGCGGTTTTGGTCGTCTTCTTCGTTGTTGTCTTCGCCATTTTTCTCTCACCTCATTTCAGCAGTGTTGCGGTTGAAACCTGGTGTCTTCAGCCGCTTCGTTCAAACCGGGGTCCTCAGACCCTCTGGAATGGTCGGACGCTCTCCGCACCCCGTCCAATGCGTCAACCGCAAAAAGACATGTTGTGGAAAAAAGTGTCAGTTACTCCTGTCTTACCCAAGCCCTCGGAAGAAAGAGTCAGGCACCTTCGCTTGCCCATCTTTAACCCTGCTTCAGGTTGACACAACCACCCTTCCAACACAGCGTCGGACAGTCACACCGTGCCAGTTTTCAGCCCGTGGAGATTTTCATGAACGACAGCCGACGGCGATTCCGCGAACCGAGGTTTCAGCAGTGGGATGACGTTGGCGGGATGCCGCCGCCGCCGCCTTACGGATTTGACATGACCCCCGTGCGCGACGGTCCCGACTGGGAAAGGGCCGGTCTGCCCCTTGTTTCACGCTGGTTTTCGACGGTCTCTGCCGTCTTTACAAAACCCACCGAGACCTTTCAAAAACTGAAACTTGATGGTGGATTGGGCGCGCCGCTCGCCTTCGGCGTCATTGGCTGGACCATCGGCGGGATCGCTGCCGCGCTCTACCAAACCGCCTTCAGGGCGATCGGATTCACGGTCTCCGTGGGCGGCGCAAGTCAGGATGAAGCGATGGCCACCATGGTCGGAACGGGCTTCGGCCTCATTTGCGGAATCTGTCTCGCACCCGTCTTTGCGATCATCGGCTTGTTCATCCACTCGGGCATCATCCACCTCATGTTGATGATGCTCGGCGGGGCCTCGCGCGGGTTCGAGACCACCTTCCGGTCCGTCACCTATGTCTCCGGAGCCACCAATCTCCTCAACCTCATCCCTGGATGTGGCGCGTGCGTGGGCCTGGTCTGGTACATCATCGCCCTGGCGAACGCGCTCACGCACACCCACGAGATCGGCCTCGGCAAGGCCTATGCGGCCGTGCTCCTGCCGATCCTGCTGGTCGTGTTCTGCTGCGGTGCCGTCGTGGGAATGGCCGTTTTCTTCGGCGTCCTCGCCGCCGCCGCCAACGCCTAGACCACCCAAGCGTAAAACCAATCGCGCCTTCGCCGGGCACTTACCCCTGCGAGGGCGCTTTAGTTTCTAGCCGCGAGGGGAGATGATCCATGGTGCCAGAATCAGCGGGGAAGGAGCCGGTTCAGGAAGGCGCGGGTCTGGAAATCGCGCCTCACAGGCCCAGTCAAATCCCGTGGGAACGAGCTGATTCAGGCTTGTTTCGTAGATGGTGCTCAACCGTTCATGCGGTTCTACTCCGACCGCAGCCAACGTTTGCCTCCATGCCTTCCGGAGGAAAGCTGCTCGCTCCCCTCTTCTTTGCGGTGATCGGAATGATGATTGGAGTCATTCTCGCCGCCATCAACGAGGTGCTCTTCGGAGTAGTGGAGCCCAATCCTCTCTTTCCACCAGAGGAGGGAGATGAGGAGACCACGGCAAGATTGGAGACAGCACTCGCAGTCTTGATCTTTGCCGTTCTCGGGCCGCTCTTGGCAATCGTGTTCCTCTCACTGACCACCTTGGCCAATCACCTCCTCCTCTTGGTCATGGGTTCGGGGCGGCAGGGGATTCGGTCGACCTTTCGCGCCGTCTCCTACGTTTTCGGAGCGACCTTCCTGTTCAGCGCGATCCCACTACTCGGCCCGCTGATTGCCGCAGTTTGGAGCACATTTTCACTCATAATGGCGATTTCCAGGGCTCACAAGACAAGCCTGATGACGGCAGTTGTTGCCGTCTTCGGGGCACAGGCCTTTTGGGTGGCCGGACTGCTGCTGCTTTTGGTGATGGCCGCCGAATGAAAACGAGGGCGTGTCTGCTCCCCC